>CALKXE010000254.1 GCA_938003955.1 uncultured Saprospiraceae bacterium
GTTTGTTTTTGGTCCAATAAGTATGAAGTCTCATACCAAATATCTCTCATCTCATTGATGTCAAATATCTCAGTCGTTTCTTCAAACTTAATGGTTAATTTTTCATCCTGAGTTACAGATCCTATTTTTATAAAATCAACTTCTGCTTTATCTAAATATCCTTCTAGTCTATTGTCGGCAGCTTGGATTATGATTCCGCAATTCTCACTAAAAAGTATTTTTACGAGTTCTCCATCAAAATCAGAAAGGTCAATGTTCGCTCCAATATTTCTATCTGCAAAACATAGTTCTAAGAGGGTAGTCAGCATACCGCCTGCAGAGATATCATGCCCGGCTGCGATCATTCCTTCTCGGATAGCTTCTTGTATCCCATGGAATGCATTTGAAAATACTTCCACACTATTGATCGTAGGAGCTTGTGTTCCTACTTTATTCATTGTTTGAGCCAGAGAAGATCCTCCTAACTTAAACTCATCAGCGGAGAAATCGATATAGTATATGTCTCCTCCATTCTTTTTTAGAACAGGTTCTATCACTTTTGAAAAGTCGTCACAGTGTCCTACAGAAGAGATGATTACTGTACCTGGCGCTAAGACTGTCATGTCCTTATACTTCTGTGCCATCGACATAGAATCTTTTCCTGTGGGGATATTCACACCCAAGCCAATAGCGAATTCTGATACTGCTTGCACCGCCTCATATAATCGAGCATCTTCCCCTGGGTTTTTACAAGGCCACATCCAATTGGCAGATAACGATACCGATTTAAGTCCTTTTTCTAATGGAGCCCAGATCAGATTAGTTAATGATTCACCAATTGCATTTCTTGATCCTGCAGTTGCACTGATCAATCCACTCACTGGAGAATGTCCCATAGAAGTAGCGATACCAGAAGTGCCACTAAAGTCAAGTGCCATCACACCACAATTATTAAGCGGGATTTGAAGTGGCCCTACACATTGCTGTACAGCAACTTTTCCACCTACACAACGATCGACCTTGTTAGTCAACCAATCTTTACACGCTACAGCTTCTAATCTGAGAACATCTCTGATATAGTCTTGTACTTTATTATTGTCAAATGTGATTGCAGCGAAGTCACGTTGTCGCTTATTGTCGGTCATGATCGTCTTCGGAGAAGAGCCAAACATATCAGACAAAGCTAAATCCATCGGTTTCTCACCATCTTCAGAAGACTCAAATGTGAATCTATCATCGTTGGTTACTTCACCGACAGTATACATAGGAGATCGCTCTCTGTCTGCTACTTTTTTAAGTAATTCTATATCCTTTTGGCCAATGACGAGTCCCATTCTTTCTTGAGATTCGTTACCGATTATTTCTTTTGCAGATAGGGTAGGGTCACCGATTGGTAACTTCTCTAGATCTATCTTTCCTCCCGTATCCTCCACCAATTCTGATAGACAATTTAAGTGTCCACCAGCTCCATGATCATGGATTGATACTATGGGGTTGATATCATTTTCTACCATTCCTCTTACGGTATTGGCAGCTCTTTTTTGCATTTCAGGATTAGATCTTTGTACGGCATTGAGTTCTATTCCAGATTCGAAGGCTCCAGTATCAGCACTTGATACAGCTGCACCTCCCATTCCTATTCTATAGTTGTCTCCTCCTAAGATTACAATTTTGTCACCTACTTTAGGTGTATCTTTTAATGCTTGATCGGCTTTACCATATCCTACACCACCAGCTTGCATGATCACCTTATCGAATCCTAGTTTTTCTATTCCTTCTTCATGTTCGAATGTCAATAATGAACCTACGATAAGCGGTTGTCCAAATTTGTTTCCAAAGTCAGATGCTCCGTTACTCGCTTTGATCAGGATGTCCATCGGAGTTTGGTAGAGCCATTTTCGCTCTTCGAATCCTCCTTCCCATGGTCTGTTTTCTGCCAGTCGAGAATATGAAGTCATATAGACAGCTGTTCCAGCCATTGGGATTGATCCTTTACCGCCTGCAAGTCTATCTCTTATTTCTCCTCCCGATCCTGTCGCTGCACCGTTGAACGGTTCTACAGTTGTAGGGAAGTTATGTGTTTCTGCTTTCAGTGATATTACTGAGTCAAATGATTTTACTTCATAGTTTGAAGGTACATCCGGTCTTTCTGGAGCGAATTGTTCTACTCGTGGACCTTCTACGAATGCTACATTATCCTTGTATGCAGAGACGATACCTTCTGGTTGCTCCGCTGATGTTTGTTTTATAAGTTTGAATAATGAAGTAGGCATTTCCTCTCCATCGATCACAAACGTACCATTGAAGATTTTGTGTCTACAGTGCTCACTATTCACCTGTGAAAATCCAAATACTTCTGAATCCGTAAGCTTTCTGCCTATTCTATCAGACATGCTATTCAGGTAATCTACTTCTTCAGCGCTTAGAGAAAGACCTTCTTGTTTATTGTATTTAGCTATGTCGTCAATATCAAGAACAGGTTCTGGTTTGACATCGATTTTAAAAATCTCTTGATTTAAATTGTTGTACTTCTGAGATATCATTGGATCAAAATCCGTCTTTCCATCTTCAGAAAGATAGAATTCTTCAATCCGTTCGATTCCTTCAATCCCCATATTTTGAGTGATCTCTACAGCATTCGTACTCCATGGTGTGATCATAGCCGCTCTCGGGCCGATGAATGTACCATCAAGAGATTTTTCTTCCCCAAGACTAGTATCACCGAATAGCCATTGTAGCTTTGGGATATCTTGGTCAGAAAGTTGTGCTTGAGACTGAAGGGCAAATACTTTATTAGTCGAAGTATTGAAGAAAAAAATCATTATTACATTTTAGATTTCCAAAGTCCAAAATTACTATTTTTTATTGTGCTCAACTCTATTTTGAGGTGTTCGTTTTAGTTTCTGATTATAAATCGAATCTTGTGGTGAGATTTTAGTTCTATATGTCAGGTATCATGCAATCGGAACATGCAATAGAAGCGCATGAGTACCGATCACATGTGATTTTTTTCTCAAGATCTCGAACTCTCGAATCCTCCAAGTCTTCCTAAAATGAAAGACATAATGTTTGAAAACCCATTAATGATCTGTTTAACCACATAAAGTATATCAAGAGAACTAATTATTCACTATTTTTAGGAAATGAAATATATCTACTACGATGGAGCAGGGAATAAGTATGAAATTCAGCGTCTTTCATTGGCCTATATACCTATAAAACCAGCGGAAAGTTCGTCTGGAACATATGATGGAGGAGAATCTTACACTAAAGTATTGAACAAGTTAGATTTTATCAAATTCGTTGATGTATTTGAGCGGGCGATATGGAACGAAGAAGCTCATTCGGAGAGACGAGAAATGGGGTGTGGGACGGTTAGGAAATACTTGGACGTGAAGTTGGTGTCTCAGGTGTATTTGAAGTATAATTCAAGTCCTTCTGTGGAGATTATTAAGTTGCTGCCCCTTACATCTTACTAATTTATAATTATTAAAATTGATTTATATACTTCACCATTACTTTCTATCACCACTATCTTAGTTCCTGATTCCATATCAGGCAAAGTGAGATGGTGCAAATTATTTGTTGCAGTTATTCTTTCTGAATATAATTGAGAACCCTTTAAGTCTAATATTTTAAGCATCGAGCTACCCCGCACAGCGCTCGGCAATTCAATATTGATTGCTGTGTTAGAGGCACAGACATTTGGGTATATTTCGAATTCATGATTACTTAGTGTCTCGTTAATACTTGACACAACATCAAACAAGGGCCCTTTTACTTCTATGATCTGGGCATAGTTATCATAGAATATAGTTTCATTGGTCGTATATGTAATATCTTCTCCTAAGAATAAGGGGCCTTCTATATTTGTCCTAGATCTCCCTGTTACGGCTATTAGGTAGTGCTCTTCATCTAATTCTATGATATCTCTTATCCTTTGCTCTTTGCCAAATCGAATCGGATCTCTTACAATATTACCTTCCATATCGAAAACAACCAAAAGGCTCTCATTGACACCGAAATTACCATCTGGATCTTGATACATAGTATGATAAACTTGATCTTCTATGGTGACAGAATCTCTCATATATATATTTACACCAATATTTTCATTCGATATATACCCTGCAGCAGTAACCCATACAGTATTATTACTTTCATATTTCTTATAATATTGTAAATCAAGATTCTTGTCAAAAGCGAAAAATATACCGTGAACTGCATAATTAGTAATTCTGTCAAATGTAATCGTATCATTTTCAAACTCTACATATGTACTAGGTCGCAGAGATCCATAGGCATATACTTCCCCAGTGTCCTCTAATTTTACATCTTTTATTGCTTGATCACCTTCTGCTTTTATATGTATGTGGTTGATATATTCACCATCTTGACTGATTTTGGCAACGACCATATTATAGTTAGACTCTGGACCTGTACCTCCTCCATTGATGAAATGTGGCGGATCATAAACTTCCCCATCAAATCCAAAAGGTCTACTGATCTCTATGGCTATCATGAGTGTTCCATCATCTATGACCTTGATATCTCTTACTCTCTCTGGCTTTTCTTCTCCCTCCATATGCTTTGACCATAATTTTTCATTTGTTCGCCAATTGATTTTATGTAACATAGTAGAATATTGGTGTTGTCCATATTCAGGATATAAATTATCTAGCGTATCACCCATAAAGACGTGGATATCCCAATAGGTGGTAGCATAATACAGGAAATCTCCTTCGATACATATTTCATCCCATATATAAAACTGTTGCTGATCCCATAGAGTGTCTTCATAATACCAGAGAATGGTATCATTTATCAAGTCGTATACGACAAGGTTGTCACCAGGATTAGGCTGATCATCATCCAACGGAATGGCATGTCCATTTATAGCATTATCATATGAGCCCGAAGTTAAGGCCATATAGTCTCCATCTATGGAATAATTATCCCAAAAATATTTATTCTTTAATATCGTATAATCTACAACTCCCACTCCTGGTTTATACTCAAAAATATAGTCTCTTCCTTCTGGCTCCAAATCAAAATCTAAGTCCATGAAATTATCAGATTCAAGTTTATCATTGAACGTGGAGTCTATTCTGATTTCAAAATATATTCTTCCGTTGTCGTTATATACTCTATCAAAGAGTTTAAATTTTGTGGCGGACCCATTTATTCCTCTGATAAAGAGCTCATTTACTATTTCTTGGGCGGAGATAGTGAATGTCATAGCAGTCATAAGGATTGTGCTTATGAAGAGTGATTTTATGGATTGATTTATATTTTTCACTTGAGTTAAATTTTCTTAGGTAAAAGAGATCAAGAATTTAAGTTCTTAAGCCTTCACCGGAATCCTCTTCAACGTCTCCAGTAAGAAACCCCAATACTTCTGCACACTACTAATCTGTACTCTTTCATCAGGAGAGTGAGCACCACGGATATTTGGTCCGAATGAGATCATCTCCATTTCTGGATAGTTAGTACCAAGAATGCCGCACTCTAGACCTGCGTGA
>CALKXE010000255.1 GCA_938003955.1 uncultured Saprospiraceae bacterium
CAATAGTTGCACTCAGGTAAGCAAAGAACGAAAGTCCTACAACCCCAAGAAAAGTAAAAGGCATCTTTTTTAGATATCCGCCAATAACTGCGAGATCAGAATTCCATACAAATTGCCCCACAAAAACTAGGACTAGAATTAGTAATCCCCACTTAATAATTGTCTTATATTTTTGGAAAAATAACATCATCAGACATTTACAGTATCTGAAGGTAACTCGCTCGTATTGGCTAACCGCGCGACATCATCGAAATAAGTTTCACATAATGAATCCCAATTGAGCGTCTTGGTATATATGATTCCTTTGGTCATGAATTCGTCCTTGAGACTTGGATTACTCATCAATTGATCTATCCTGTCAAGATAATCAGACTCATTCTCTGGATCACATAAAAACCCAGTGTTTCCATGATCAACAAGACTCTGAGAACCTCCTCCTCGAGCTATCACACATGGACACCCGCTAGCCATCGCTTCTACCACTACATTGCCATACGTCTCTGATACAGATGGAAACAAAAATACATCTGCAGATGCATAAAGTGCAGCTAAAGTATCATGGTCAACTTTTCCTAGCATAAATGCACCAGGCATTTTTTTAGCAAGCGCGTTCTGTGCCACACCATCACCCGCTATTATAAAGTTATATTTATCACCTTCCTCTTTGCTCCTTCTGTGGATCCTGATAAGCGTAGCAAGGTTCTTTTCCCAGACTAGTCTTGAAGCAAACAAAATGTTCGGCTTGTCATTTTTAGTAATTGCCTTGATCCTTGATAAATCTCTCTTACTAGGGTTGAATAATTCGTGATTCATACCCCGTTGCCAGATTTTCATTTTACTTGTATCGAATTTGAATTCCTTCAATTCATCCACCATCTGCATGGTCGGTATATACATCAAAGAAGACTGATCGTAGAATTTTTTCTGACCAAAAGCGACTGTCTTTACGGCTGGTTTTGCCAAGAAAGGCAGAGGTCTAAGATAGTAACTGATATAAGATAGAAAGTGCGTGTGGTAGATAGTAATCACTGGAATGTTTCTACTTCGTTTATATTGAAAAGCAAAATCTCCCAAAGGGGATGGCGACGCAATATGTATCACATCCGGCCGAAACTCCTTCAGTCTCTTCCTCATAGAAAACCAACTAAACATTGGAATAGCCAACCGGTAAGTACTATTAAACGGAATCGGAACTGATGGTACTTGGAACACTTCATGGCCAATATCTTCCTCTGGTGGCATCCCACAGAAAAACACAAATTCGAATTCATCCTTAGGGATCCGTTCTATGATTTGAAACATAGTACGAGAAGCCCCGTCAAAGTCTTTGACGAGGATATCCGCGAAAAAAGCAACTTTTATTTTCCGTTTTCTATCTTTCATTTTGAGTAATTGGTGATACTTATTATCCTATTACCTCCCTTTAAACACCGCAGGTCTTTTCTCTAAGAATGCTTTTACGCCTTCACCATAATCTTCCGTTACTCCCGCAATGTTTTGACATTCATTTTCTAGTGCAAGCTGCTCTTCCATGTTATTCTTCACACTTTCATTCAGTAATTTTTTAGTAAGTGCTAGTCCTACCGTTGGCATATTAGCCAGTTTTTTTGCTGTTTTTGCAATGACCACTTCGAAGTCTTCATCAGCGACAGCTTTATATATCATGCCCATTTTTTGTGCCTCTACAGCGGGTACTTTCTCACCTAGCATCATCAAAGCACTCGCTCTCGCTAACCCTATTTTTCTAGGTAATGTATACGTACCTCCACTATCAGGAATCAATCCGATCTTACTGAATGCTTGTAAAAAACTAGCCGATTCTGTAGCTATCACGATATCACAAGCCAAAGCAATATTAGCTCCCGCTCCTGCAGCAATTCCGTTTACAGCCGCAATAACTGGTTTTTCTAATGCTCTTATTTGAAGGACTATTGGGTTATAGTGCTTACTTACAATCTCGTCTAGTGCAGGGCCATTAGGATCTACTATTTCACCAAGATCTTGTCCCGCACAGAATGCTTTTCCTTTACCAGAAATCACAACACATCTGATAGATTTATCCTGAGCACAATCATCTAATGCCGACTGGAAGGCCATAGCTGTTTCCCTATTTACACTGTTGTACTTATCAGGTCTATTAAATGTGATGTATGCTATATTATCTTTCTTTTCGAATAGTATCATTTCTTTATAGATTTGTTTGATTTATGGATTTGCTTGTTACTTTAATAATTTTTCTAGGTCAAATTCTACTTTACACTTTTTTATCTTATTCATCTTTTACAATACAACCACCAGTTCATATCTCTAGTTAACTTATAACCTAATTTTTCATAAAGAGGAATTGCTAAGTTTCCTTTATTAGTATGTAAAATAGGAGTTTTATTTACTTTTAAAATTTCTTTTGTTGTATGATAAATTAATTGTCCTGCTAGTCCTTTTCTAGTAAAATTAGGATGTGTAACAACAGAACTAACTTCGATAAAATGATTAGTTTGCAACCTCTGACCAGTTATTGAAACTAATTTACCGTTTTTAAATATCCCAAAAAAATTACCCATTTCAAAGGTTCGTTTTTTATAATAGCCGGGCATGACTAACTGAATTAAATCATAAACCTCTTCAACATGTGAATTATCTAACAACACAATTTCTTCTGTTATTGAAGTATCAGTAAGCTTATTCAAAACCATTTGACAACCATCAATTTTCTTCTCTAGGAAAACTCTTGTGTCAAATACCTTAGGGCTTTTATTCTCTGAAACAAAAAAGAACTTATCAGATTCTTTTATATAATTAATTGAAGCTTTTGTTGTTTTTGCTTCATCTAAAAATGAACCGAATGTACAAATATCAGGATTATAAAATTGTACCCCATCAAATTCAATAGCGTACTTATTATGAGTTTCTATCAATGAATACCAAACAGGGTTTTTCAATTGTTGCTCTAAATTTGTCATTAGAAATAAAAATTAAAATGTGCAGCTTTTATAGCTTGTTTACAAACAAGCTATAAATGTAATTCTATTATACTAATCTTAACTCAAGTACTTCGCAACTATCGGCATTCTTCTTCCCATTCCGAATGCTTTGGAAGATACTCTTAGCACTGGCGCAGTTTGGTATCTTTTGAATTCATTTCTGTTTACCATCTTTAGAATTCGTTTGACCAATGCTTCGTCGTACCCCATCGCAATAATGTCTTGTGGATCTTTGGTGAGTTCTATGTATTGGTACAAAATTTCATCTAAGATATCATAATCAGGAAGGCTATCGCTGTCTTTCTGATTTGGTCTGAGTTCTGCGGATGGTGGTTTAGTTATGGTATTTACCGGTATTATTTCTTTGTCTTTATTGATATATTCTGCCAATCGGAATACATCCGTTTTATAAACGTCTGCAATCACAGAAAGTCCACCGCAAAGATCACCGTACAATGTACCGTAACCTACTGCCATCTCACTTTTGTTGGAAGTATTAAGTAGAATGTTTCCGAACTTATTTGATAAGGCCATATTCAGAAGGCCTCTAGATCTCGCTTGTATGTTTTCTTCTGTTACATTGAATGGTCGATCTCCGAATATCGGACTCATCTGTTCCATCACTGCATCATAGATTCCTTTGATCGGGATTATATCATAAGGAGAACCAAGGTTTTCAGCTAGTGCTACTGCATCATTCACACTGTGATCAGACGAATATTGTGATGGCATCAAAAGCGAGTGTACATTCTCTGGACCTAGCGCTCTTGCTGCAAGCGCCAATGTAACCGCAGAATCAATTCCTCCAGATAATCCTAGCATTGCTTTCGTGAATCCTAGCTTACCAAAATAGTCTTTGATTCCCACTATAATTGCATCATGAATCAGGGCAATTTTTTCTTTTGGATTGATATTATCTTTTGTCGTCTTTTGAATGTCGTCTAGATCAAAAGTCTTGATACACTCTTCGAAAAACGGTAATTCCTCATGTATAAATCCATCACCAGAAGCGATCAACGAACCACCATCGAATATGATCTCTGTCTGAGCGCCTACATGATTGACATACACCATAGGTATCTTGTATCGATTGCAGTTGGCTTTTACTATATTGATTCTGTCTTCAGCATGATTATGGTCAAATGGCGAAGCTGATACATTCAAGATAAAGTCTGGCTCGTATTTGATCATTTCATCTAATGGGCAGATCTTGTATAGCGGATTTTCATTGCCTATATTCCATATATCTTCACAAACGGTAAGGGCTATTTTCTTTCCTTTGTATTCCACGATTCCCCAGTCTGATGCTGGTTCGAAGTATCTGTATTCATCGAAGATGTCGTAAGTTGGGAGTAGCGTTTTGTGTTGTACATACTTCACCTTCCCATCTTCTAGGAAATAGGCTGAATTGTGCAAGTCTTTACCCTCGACAACTGGATTTCTAGATACAGAACCGACTACTATCGCAATACCATCTGCAGCTTTAGCTAATCGAGCAATACTCTCCTCCCCTAATCTTATGAAATCATCAAATTCCAAAAAGTCTCTAGGTGGATATCCGCAAGTTGCTAATTCACTAAAACAGATGATATCTGCATTATCTTCTTTTGCTTTCGCTACAGCATCCAGCATCTTGGCAGTATTGCCTTCGAAGTTTCCTATATGGTAATTGAGTTGTGCTACAGTTATTTTCATATGAAATATGTATGATTAATAACCCAAAAATAGAGGAATTAGTGGTTTTTATAGTCTGTATAAGGTCAAAAGGTTTTGCTACTAACAATTCTGTATCTTAGCATTAAAATGAACAACCAATTCTTCCCGCTTAATACTTACTTTAATTTGAAGTGTTTTCTATAGTATTTATTGTAATTGATTTTCCACTCTCTTGCCGCTTCATTATATAGTTTTGACAATCTTGGCTTGCGATCTGTAAGCACAAAAGCTTCTTCCAAATCTAAGAACCTACGATCAATAAAGTGATCACTTATATTTTCAATCTTGTCATAATTTGGCTCCACATAGTTCGTCTCTGTAAAGTCAAGAATGGATTCACTTGCTAAAAAAATTAAGTTCCTATTCGCTTCTTCTCCAGGAGTAGCTAACAAATCAACATTAAATCCAGACTGCTCAAAAGTTTTATACACAGATCTTGCAGCCTTACCTCTTTTGCCCTTCGTGTAACCATAAAAATTTGACATTATCATACCCTTGGGCTTAAGTATTCTCTTGGTATCATTGAACCCCTCTTTAGTAAGAAGGTGTTCTGGAACAGACTCACTTAAAAAAGTATCGAATATTACTATATCATACTTTTTATCAACCGTTTTAATAAAATGTCTTGCATCATCAATATGAACTTTTGTTTTTGGGTCCAGATTGAAAAATTCCACAGAAACTTCAAAAACACGCTTATCAATTTCCACAACATCTACATTGTATCCTAACCGGTTAAGTTGTTTGACTATCGTACCTCCTCCCAACCCCAATAGTAACACTTCAGAACCTTTAGGATAGATTGACGCCGCAGTTGGAAAGTACTGTGACCAATTCCAAATACTATATGCAAAATCGTTATCATGACCAACATAGGTTTGTAAGGTGTTATTAACTAATAGAGCCCTCCCAATCTTATGATCTGGGGTGATGTCATAGGAAGGATGATCTACTACTTTAATTTGACCTAGAATACCTTCTGAATGATATAATTCTTTATACTCTTCTGTATAATTCTCACTTGAAAAAGAACTAGCGATTGTTCCAATAAATATAAGTACTAAAAAGAACAAAGCTTTAGATCTGTCAATACTTAGAAGTGAAATTAATGGAAGAACAGCCAAGACTAATCCAGAAATTATCGCTGGCATCGTTAACCCAAAATTAGGGATTACATAAAAGCCCATAAGAAATGTATATAGTATTCCTCCTAAAGTTGAGATAGCGTATACATTCCCGGCGCTACTTCCAGCTGAGTCCGCCGACTTAGTTAACAGATTTATAATTATTGGTGACACCATTCCCATAAACGTTAATGGAGGAACCATAAAACAAAGTAAAGATAAAATGGCACCCATTTCTAAATTAAAATTGATGGTCATTTCCATAATTATTGCGCTTGAAAATGGCATTAAAATTAGAAGAGCTGAACCACTAAGCAATACAAAATATAAAAGTTTTTCACTGCCAATATATTTTAATGAAAGTTTGCCACCAATAAAATAACCTAGTGTAAGTCCTCCAAGAGTTAACGCCAAGGCAGCTGCCCAAACATAGAGTGACGTACCAAAGTATGGAGCTAAAAGCTTAGCACCAATTAGTTCACAAGCCATCACAGATCCTCCTTCAATAAATGAGAGTAATAGCAAGAATTTTTTCTTTTGAGCTGGATTCATTTTACACTTTCTTAAAAGTAATATACAAGAAACTAGTAAATTGCTAGTTACCTATTTGGAATAATAATTAATGAAATGAAGATATGCAAACAGTTTTCGCTGTACGCAGAAAAAAGGTGTATCAACATTACTGTTGATACACCTTTTTAGAAAATTTACCTTATCATTTTAGTGATGCGCAATAGAATCTGCATTCCCATCAGGATCTCCACTTACATTTCCATCTGATGTTATTCCACCAATTAATAGAATACCACATACATGAGGGCTTGCCATAGAAGTACCACTTAATGTAGCATACCCACCTCCCTTATAAGTAGAGTATACTCCTGAACCAGGTGCACAATAATCTACTGGAGGATTTCCATAGTTACTAAATGATGACCAACTATCTGAAGAAGTCATGGATGAAACAGTATATATGTTTGATCCATTCGCTCTTGCAGGAGAAGAGTTATTTGCATGTTGTGATTCATTTCCAGCTGCTAATGCAAATGGACATGTCGCAGATGCTGCAATTACTGCATTATCTAGCGCAGTTGAAATTCCACCTCCTAAACTCATGTTAGCTGCATCTCCAGAAGAAGCATTAGCTGCAACATAGTCTACACCCGCTATTACTCCAGAATTTGACCCACTTCCAGCTTTGTCAAGAACTCTAACTGCTACAACTTGTGCCCCAGCAGCAACTCCAATAGCACCGATAGTATTATCGATAGCACCTACAGTACCCGCAACATGGGTTCCATGCCCATTTTGATCATCAGGACTCTTAGCGGAAGGGCCTCCTTTAGTAAAAACTGAAATAGAATTTGCAACATCAACATTTAGATCATTGTGGTCAAGATCAATTCCAGAATCAATAATCCAAGCTTTTCCTGCATTACTTCCATCAATAGCTCCACCAACTCGTGTCACTCCATAGGGAGTAGTTTGAGCTGGATCACCACCACTTCCGCCACCTGGAGGTCCACCCATAGTTACGTGAAACATCTGATCTTGCTCGATGTACGCTATTCTTTTGTCCTTTCTAAGTGATTGAACCTCTTGATCAGTAAGTTGCATTGCAACCCCCTTAATCGTTTTGACATAGGCCTGAGAAATTTCTTTTGATGCTATACTCCGTTCATTGAATAACCCGTTAGCAAAAGCTTTCATCTCTTCTTTCTTTGCAGAGTAATTACTTTTTGTAATACTAGCTCTATCATTTGCAATAGCATTTTCCTCGAAAACAATGATATATTGTCCTTCAATTACTTCCGCCTGATCATAAGTTATAAGCTTACTAGACTCTTCAACGTTTTGCAATAATGCATCTTCTTTATCAGTAAAATCCTTCTGGCATGCAGTAAATATTACTGCTATTGTTACTACCAAAAAAGACAATCTTAACATCTGTTTTTTCATAATAAAAATTATATTGTTAGTAAAGGCGACAAAATAGTAAAAAATACTACTAAACACCTACTATCCAGTATTTAATTTTGCAAATGGTGGCTTTGTTGGACAATTAATTCAATGAGCTAAACAAGACTTGATTTTCTTAACCAAATTGAACGTGTTGTTACTTGGAAGAATGTTTTTGAGCTAAAGATGACATCTGCCTAATACAATGTTCAAATACTTAAAAGAGTCTAGAATTCCTGCATATTATAATCTAGTTTTGACTCGGAGGATACAAGGATTGCAAAGCTCGTTCTTAACTGTGAGTCTTTGATTAATATATCCAATTTTAGAAACTAACCTTGAAACGAATACTAGGAATTCCTCTATAATAGATAGATATTTCATGAACCCAATAAGAAGTATTCCAATATTACTGTGTAAGAGCTTTTCTAGATTAATTTTGCTGGTAAATCTATTAAAACCAATGGTCTTTATTACTTCTGCACCTCCGCATGTAAATTTTGCAATAAAACTCTAGCCTTTTTCAGTCCTTTGACATCATCTTTAATCAACAATAGATAGTTTCTTGATTGCTTAAGTGTGTAGCCTTTCAGTTGACCACCTACGGATACATATTTTAATATCGCTTGGAACTGTTCTGTCTCGAAATAGGAAGATTGAGGATTGCCAATGAAATAACATCTCAATTTATTCCCCTTCAATGATAGCCTCTCGAATCCGAGTTTCTTGCATATCCATCTTACTCTAAGTCCGTCAAACAGTTCATTGACCTGCTTCGGTATCGGACCAAATCTATCCTGCATGGCAGCTATAAATTTAGTCAGGCCCTCCTCATCATTGATACCATCAAGTTGTGTGTAGAGAAGAAGTCTTTCTTGAATATTATTGATATAATCATCAGGAATTAACATCTCTACATCCGTTTCCACTTCTACATCTCGGACATAATTCCTGTCCTTCTTTACTTGATCTTTATATACATCTTTGAACTCTGTCTCCTTGAGCTCAAATACTGCTTCTTCTAGTATCTTCTGAAAAGTATCGTATCCTATATCACTGATAAATCCACTCTGTTCCCCTCCAAGCATGTTACCTGCTCCTCGGATATCAAGATCTCTCATCGCAATATGGAATCCACTACCAAGGTCCGAGAATTCTTCCAAAGTCTTAATCCGTTTCCTTGCTTCAGAAGTCAATACAGACAATGGCGGTGCAAAAAGATAACAATATGCCTTACGATTCGATCGACCTACACGACCTCTCAGTTGGTGCAAGTCACTCATTCCGAACTGATGGGCGTTGTTTATTATTATTGTGTTCGCGTTCGCAATATCAAGACCCGTTTCTATTATGTTAGTGCAAATCAATACATCATATTCACCTGCTATAAAAGAAACCAATCGTTCTTCCATTTGCTTAGAATCCATCTGACCATGTGCGATCTTCACATTTATGTCTGGACATAGTTTTTGAACCATGGCTGCCATATCAGGAAGACTCTTTACTCGATTATGAACGAAGAATACTTGCCCGCCTCTATTCACCTCATAATAGATGGATTCCCTGATCACTTCATCATTGAATATCCTTCTTTCTGTATGAATCGGCTGTCTATTTGGTGGAGGTGTACGGATGATAGATAAATCTCTAGACCCCATCAATGAAAACTGTAATGTTCTAGGTATTGGCGTAGCTGTAAGCGTAAGTGTATCTACATTTACTTTTAGATTCCTAAGCTTTTCCTTAGCCGCTACACCGAATTTTTGCTCTTCATCTATGATCAATAAACCAAGATCTTTGAACCGTACATCTTTATTTAGCAGAGAGTGTGTTCCTATAACAAGATCAAGCGTACCATCCGCCATTTTTGCAAAAATCTCTTTTTTCTGTTTCGCTGTTTTGAATCGATTCAGATAATCAACAGACACACCAAACTCCTCCATCCGAGCATTGAATGTCTTATAATGCTGAAGTGCTAATATAGTAGTCGGCACTAAAATCGCCACTTGTTTTCCACCTACAACTGCTTTGAATGCTCCTCTGAGGGCAATCTCCGTCTTCCCGAAGCCTACATCTCCACAAATCAATCGATCCATCGGATTCTCGGCCATCATATCCTCTTTCATATCAGTGGTGGCAGTCAATTGGTCAGGCGTATCTTCATATAAGAAAGATGCTTCTAGTTCGTTTTGCATATATCCATCCGCTGGAAATGCATGTCCTTTAGAGGCCTTTCTTTTCGCATATAATTTGATAAGCTCTTTGGCTATATCTTTTACTTTTTTCTTGGTTTTTCGTTTGAGTGCTTTCCATGCATCCCCTCCGATTTTACTCAGTTTTGGTGGTTTCCCGTCTTTGCCTACGAACTTACTGATCTTATGCAGTGAGTTTATAGATACATACAGAATGTCATTATTCTGATAGAGTAATCGAACGGACTCTTGAGTCTTTCCACTTATTTCTATCTTCTCTAGACCGCTATATTTACCGACTCCGTGATCTATGTGTGTCACAAAATCACCTGGCTGTAGTTCGCGAATCATCTTAAGACTCAACGCCTGTTCTTTGGTAAATCCTTTTCTCAGTTTATACCTGTGGAATCGCTCAAATATTTGATGGTCGGTATAGCAAGCTATATTCAAATCAGGGTCGATAAATCCTTCGTAAATCGACTTATTCACAGGATGGATAAGCACCTCGGCTTTTAAGTCTTCGAAGATCGAATAGAAACGCTCTATCTGTTTTGCACTATCTGTAAACAAGAAAGTCTCTAACCCGGCCTTCTCATTCTCCTCCAAGTTGTCAATAAGCATTTTGAAGTTCTTATTGAATGAAGGTTGCGGCTTGGTGTTATAGCTGATTTTAGCGTCAGGCTCAATTTTAATCTGAGACTTTTTCGTAAGTATTATGTTATACTTTTCGAGGCTTTTCATCACCTCATTCGGGTATATGAATGCTCTTTCGTCGAATACTTTTTTCAGCTCTTCGTCAGTCTTCATATTGATTGTCGAGGCGAACTTCTCTGACTTCTCAAAGCACATCTGAAGCTTATCCAATATAACATCAAAGTCCCTTATCCAAACAACAGTACGTTCATTAAAAACACTGAAAAGAGGTACTTTCTCTTCCTGTTTGAATCCACTATTGATATTTGGAATGATGGATACGCGCTCTATGTTTTTAAGACTCAGTTGATTGGTTGGGTTGAAAGTTCGGATACTTTCTATTTCTTCATCGAATAGTTCTATTCTATAAGGCCATTCATTCCCAAAAGAAAAGATATCTACTATCCCTCCACGTATGGCAAACTGACCAGGTTCGTATACAAAATCTACACGCTCAAATCCATACTCGACCAACACCTCAATGATGGTATCCACATCCAGATCTTCTCCTTTTTTGATTACAATCTTATTGCTATCAAGGATTTTTGGATCTACTACTTTTTCGAATATTGCCTCGGGATATGTAACGATGATCTGCCCCTCTCCATCTTTCTGATTTATCCTATTAATAGCTTCAGTACGTTGAAGGACATTCATATTATTCAGATCATCGTAGGCCATTGGGCGCTTAAACGAATCAGGAAAGAAATGCACTTTCGGTTTCTCGCTGATAAGGTCTAGCGTATTCTGAAAATATGCCGCTTCTTCTTTATCGTTTGCAATGAATATCTGGGAATAACCGCTCTTGCCATATAGTGCCGCCAAGACAAAGCTATCCTGAGCACCGACCATTCCATCAATCATGATTCTGGCAGGTGTGGACGCTTCCACATGCGAAGCTATTTGGTCTGTTCTTTTATCTTCCTGATAGAGCTTCAGGAGTCTCTCTAAATTCTCCACGGGGCGAAGATATTGTAATTTAATTCTTTCCCTAACATGAATAAAGAAAAACCTTGGTTTACTCATTTCTTCTATGAGATTAATCATTCAAATCAATATTAAGGTGCTAGTTGGATCGTTGTTTTTGAAAGGTTTTATGAATCACATTATTTCCAGAATTAAATTCCGGATAATAATCACTATCTAATAGTTTGACGACGAAGGACAGAAACGAAGCAATACAAAAGAGACAATTAAACGATTACTATGAAACAGGAACCGATACGGAGTTCTATTATGTAAAACCTCTTAAGAAAGTCAAGCGCAAAAGTTAAGGATTAGAACTAATCCTAATTATTGATGACTCTCTACATAAATCAAAGCTGAGTTATGGTATTGCGATTTATCCTAAATGTATAAAGGAGAATTGGAAGATAATGAACTTCTTATTTTGATTGATTACCTTGACTCTATAAACGGCGAGTCAAATTTCAGAACGATTGAAAAGCGAAACTGGAGAAGGAAATGCGACCAGTTACATAACATGATCACAGAATCACAACTTCGTCGTGACTCTGGATATGCATAATACGTCACAAGCTATGAATTGCCAAAATCTATGAAGAATAAATGACAGATAAACCTTTGATCAGAAACGAAGTTATAAATTCAATTTTCACTCAGAGCGGGCTACAAGACAATGGTTTCACTCTTTCCAAACTTGGGATTTACAAAAAGCAAGAAGACTATTTATTTGGTTTATCATTTGGAACTGCAATAAGTGCAAATCGGGTCGAAGGGACGAATATTTTGCAAGTTAGGGCTTATGTTAAAAATTCAGGATTTAGGCAATTTCAGCAAGAGAAACTAAAATTATCTTATTTAGAGGGCATAATCGGTACTGGATTAATTGATAATTTATTTAAACAAGGTCCTCCCTACATTAGATACGATGTTGGAATTGAAAGAACTCAAATAATACATCAATCTAAATTAATTATTTCTTCGGTGCAAAAGTATGTATTCCGTTTTTTCGAATTATCATCAAATTTCGAACAATTACTTCAGAACATACACCTACCATGTTTTCTGCCAATTGAACGCAAACTGGAATATTTACTTTTTCTTGATAGAGTAGAAGAAATTGAAGAAATGTTAAATTCTTTGATTAAATATTATGGTAAGGAACTAGAATTAAAAATTATTGAGTACTCTTATAAAATGAGACAAACAACAAATTTAGACGAAGTATTAAAGGAAACATATGGAGACATGATCAAAGTAATGGCAGGAAAAATTGCCAAAAGAATGATTGAACTAAATATAGATACAGCTTATAACGTATAATTAAAATTAAAAAATGAACCACTTCAACTTTGACGGAAATTGGTCAAAAGAATACAATTTTGACGCCTTTAAAGGTCTTCAAAGTAGAAGAGGTTCATATACCTCAATGTCGTCAAATAAAGTAAGTAATGGAACAGTATCACTAACTATAAATGATGATACTTGTGATAGTCCTGATCCATACAAAGAACAATTAGCAGCAATAAATTACTTGATAGAGAATCCTACCCTGATCAGAAAAACAATGAGAGAAGGAGTTGCCTCAATTTACGAGAGCCTCAAAATCCGATATGATTACCAAGAAGAAGATGAAGATTCACAAATGTCGTTTCCTAAAATAAATAACTTGTCAGAGTATGATAGAGTTTTTGGAGTTGGAAATGTATATGTCCAATTACCTTCCAAAGATGGATTTGCATACATAGGAATCGAGTGCGGTTGCACTTGGGACGATGAACACGGATTAGGTTTTCTTCTTCATAAGAATCGACTGGTAAGTATTGGCTCAGCAGATGAAGCTTTTAATTGGGACGGCTACAAAGATAATGGAACCTTAAAGAAAGTTTTAGAGGATTTGAAAAGCAAGATTGAACCAATCAAATTTCAAGCACATGCAAAATATGGTCAACTTAAACCATCTCAGCAATCAGCAAATGATGCTTACGAAGCTACTCTAATAAGAAAAGGATACAATTCAAGATTTATTTCTGAACTGGAAAGTGGTGCAATCGAATTAAACGGTAAATACGAAACTATTGATTCATCATATTTAGAGCTTGCTATATCCTCGAAGAACATAGAGATTGTAAACCACTTGCTAGAAAATGGTGCAGAAATCAGATATTCATTTCATAATACAAAAAAGGATCTTACATTAATTGACCTTTTGGTAGACTATGATGGCGACATTAATACACAGGATAATGCTGGAAATACAATTCTATATCAAGCAAGTGTTGAACTTGTTACACTTTACGACCACCGGAATCAAAATATAAAATCTGGTTCGGTTCGTGAAGAAGAACTATCATTAAAGATTGACGATTTAAAAATATACATGGAGGAGTTGGTTAATAAAGGAGCTGATACAAGTATTGAAAATAGTTATGGATATAATTGCCTTAATGCATCAAGAAATCTCCCTATAGACCAGAAAAACGAAATCAATCGCTTTTTTAAAAAGATAGTTAGGAATAACAATAAAGGAATAGACCAGCCAATAGTAAAAGATAAAATCATCATTGAGTCTGAGGCTTCTCAAACCGTAAATAGGAAACGAACAATAGAAATACTTGATGAAATACAGATACATAAAGAATCTATTCCAAAGTCAGACGAACAAGAGTTATTGAAGACGAAGTGGTGGCAATTTTGGCGTAACAAAAGTAAAAATTCGTAACAATAAATTAGAAGGAGGACTTGCTATCGATGCGTCCTCATTTTATCATTATCCATTATTCGCCATGAAAAGAAAAATATAAGATGAAGTCAGGAGATACTCATATAAAATATGACCATTTTCATTTTCCAAGATTGCTAGAATTGAAATGTTCAAGTTGCAATTCTAAATCAATTGCAACAAATGAGAGTGTTCCACTAGAAATTGAACATTTTATTGACATTGCTGATTTTAACAGAACTTGGAAATACAAATGTGTGACTTGTATAAAAAAGCAAGATTTAAATTGGGAAGAACTTAAAGCTTTTGAATTATGGAATAAAATTGAAATAAGAAATGAAACTGTATGGGCATGGAATTCGAAACATCTCGAACTGATTTTAATGAGCTTAAGAAAAGAGAATACTAAAAGTCATCAATGGCAGTACTTCGTGAATTATTTACCAAAAAAATGGTTGCAAAAAATAAAAAAAGAGTCGGATTTCAAGAAAATTGAATTGCTATTATCCTAAACTGAGAGCGTAAAGATTAATTCTTTGATATCAAGGATTCATAATGAAAATACGTAAGTACAGCATTGCATATCAGAGAAGCTTTGCTTCGGTCAACCACGCGACATGCTTGGACGTCATAGCCAATCCTAATAAAAATACTAGTCTGTCTCTAAAAGTAATTTACCCCAATCATTTAATTCCCAAAGAACATCAATCAATTTCTCCCCTAAATCAGTCAAACTATATTCAACTCTTGGAGGCAGCTCATTAAACGATTTTTTTTCTAATAATCCATCTGAAATCATCTGAGATAAATGTTGATTCAATACTCGCCTATCAACATTATCTATACCTCTTAAAAATTCACTTGGGCGCTTTTTGCCTTCATGAATTTGCCATATAATTTGGATTTTCCACTTTCCACTAATCGTATTAACAGCCTTTTCTAATGGGCAGATTGTTTTTTTACTTACAATTTCCTTTGTATTCATAATATTGACTTTTTCAACCCATAGTGATAAAATAGTGCGGTATTGTATTCCTTATCTAAGTACCATAAATTGGACGAAATTTAAACTTCAAATTTATGAAAATATTAAGAATCGATTCAAGTGTAAGGTTACAGAATTCTAAAACAAGGATGTTGACAGATTATTTCTTAGAGCAATTAAACACACACAATGAATTTTCACAAGTAACAAGGGATGTAGGTATAAGACCACCACAATTTCCAACTGACGAATTTATTAAAGCAAATTATACTATTCCCGAAAACAGAACAAAAAAAATGAAAAGTATACTTGCATTTTCTGATATCCTTATCGATGAGCTCGTTAATGCAGACAAAATAATAATTGCATCACCGATGTACAATTTTTCAATCTCCGCTACTCTAAAAGCTTATATTGATAATATTGTAAGAATTGGCAGAACATTTACATTAGACGAAAAAGGGGCAATGAATGGCTTATTAGTTCGTAAAAAAGTTTTAGTAATAACATCAAGAGGCGCTATGTCCTACAAAAGTGGTGGCATGCTAAATACTTTTGACTTTCAAGAAAACTATTTGAAAACATTGTTCAACTTTTTGGGAATAATGGACATCCATTTCGTAAACACAGAAGCTCAAGATTTTGGAACAGAAGAATTGAAAACTAATAATTTTGAGCATTCTAAGAATCAATTATTAAAATTATCCGAAAAATGGTAAGTCCAGAAATAAGAAATAGAAAAGGCGCAAGAAAAACTTCAGACATCCCACCCAAAGTGCTAAAATTACTAAACCAAGGTGAAATCCCAACAGTAAACCTTACCGAGTGGTTAGCTGTCAACCAAATCAAATTGATAGAAAGTACCTTTCCAAAAATCGGATTGAAGGATAGCTTAAAAGGAATCAAAAGGGCCATCAGCTTGCAGAAAAAAAGCTCTACTATGAGTGCGATTAAAGTTATTGGACTTCAGCTTTATGCAAATTGTGTTGAATCGAAATCTCTATCCAAAACTATAAAAAGTCTTTCTATCCATCAATCCGATATTCTAAGATGCTATGCCACTTATTTAATCGCATTCAACTCTGATTTGAATATTGTAGAAAAACTCCACAAATCAAAAAATCTGATTGCGGATAAGCACTTTGGAGTTAGGGAAATTGTTTGGATGGCGTTAAGACCGGAAATAGAAAAAAATCTTATTCAATCAATAGATTACTTGAGCGGATTGGCAAATGAATCAGATGAGAACCTTAGACGTTTTGCACTTGAATCGATAAGACCTAGAGGAGTCTGGTGTAAACATTTAGAAAGATTGAAAGAAAATCCTGAACTTGCTTTACCTATACTGGAAAAATTAAAATCTGACAAATCAAAATATGTTCAAGCCAGCGTAGGGAATTGGTTGAATGATGCAAGTAAATCTATGCCCCAATTTGTTATCCGACTTTGCGAAAAATGGAAAACGGAATCACTCTCGACAGAAACGGAAAAAATAATCAAAAGATCAATGAGAACAATAGAAAAAAACACAAGTAAAAAAGATCCTAAATTTTGACTAGTCCACCGCAAGCGGATGGAGCATTCGCCAAATTTCCCCCAACCTTAAGGTCGGAAATCGGAGCTTTTTTGTGGTAAGGCGTTTTTATACAAAACATCTTTTTTATGACCCCGTCGCAAGCATCGGAGAATTTAAGTATTAAATCGCCCCGCAGCAGCGCAAGGGTTGTTGCATAAAAACTTTATTGTTGTGTGAAAATCTAGCTGGCTACCAATAAAACATATATTTGCATTATAAAACGCCAACTACTGAGCTCTAGAGGCCAGAGGAAATAATTATGAACATTGATTATTTTTTATTCCAATTCAAACCAGAATTGGAATTTGTGCCCTTAATTTTTAATTTCTTAAGGTTTAAACATATGAAAATATATCATAATCCACGTTGCGGCACTTCTAGGAAAGCACTCAAAATGATCACTGATGCTGGTATAGAGCCTGAAATTATACTCTATAAGAAAGATGCGCTTTCTCCCAAGGAACTACAAGCACTACTTCGAAAATTAAAAATGGCACCGATAGACCTTATTAGAAAAAAAGAAACTCTTTTTAAAACGGAATATAAAGACAAAGAACTCTCTGACGAGGAGTGGATTCAAATCATGATAAAGCATCCAAGATTGATGGAGAGACCCATTGTAGAGGATAAAAACAAAGCCGTTGTAGGTAGACCATTAGACAATATTGAAAGTTTATTAGGTGAATAATATTATTACTGTTGTAGATTGAATAATGGTCCAAAGCATGAACGCTGATAGAATCAAAAGCATGATTTTGTTGAGGATAAACCATCTTTTAGCCCTTCGGTATTCTTATTATTTACAATTGTGGAGAAGTTGAGTGCAATTCTCATAACCTCCCTTACCGTTATCACAGAAAGAATTCTAATTTTACAGTCTGAAAACAAATCTATGCCAGACATCATTCAATTATTACCTGATAGTATTGCCAATCAGATCGCAGCTGGAGAAGTAATCCAAAGACCAGCTTCTGTCGTGAAAGAATTGGTAGAAAATGCCATCGATGCTGGAAGTTCTGAGATCAAGCTAATCATAAAGGATGCAGGTAAAACTTTGATCCAGGTGATAGATAATGGTAAAGGAATGTCTGATACAGATGCTCGTATGAGTTTTGAAAGGCATGCGACTTCTAAGATCAGAAAAGCGGCAGATTTATTTGCAATCTCTACAAAAGGATTCAGAGGTGAAGCATTGGCCTCAATAGCGGCGATTGCACAAGTAGAAATGATCACAAAGACACATGATGAAGAACTGGGAAGAAGACTACTAGTGTCTGGATCAAAAGTTAAAAAACAAGAACCTTGTTCTGCGCAGCCTGGCACTACGTTTTCTGTAAAGAATCTATTTTTTAATGTGCCAGCAAGGAGAAAATTTTTAAAATCTGATCCTGTAGAATTAAAGCATATCATTGAGGAATTCAAGAGGGTCGCATTGGCGCATCCTACGATATTCATGTCGATGTATAGCAATGAACAAGAAGTATATCATCTTCCCGCAGGTAATTATAGACAGCGTATCGTATCCATCATGGGCAAATCTATCAATGATAAGCTAGTGCCAATCGATGAAGATACTGAGATTGTAACTCTCTCAGGTTTTGTAGGTAAACCAGATGCAGCTAAGAAAACAAAAGGTGACCAATTCATCTTTGTCAACGATCGATTTATCAAGAGTAATTACTTGAATCATGCCATTCGATCTGCATACGATGACTTGATTGTAAAAGAAGCATATCCATTGTTCTTTTTGTACATCACCGTAGATCCGGCACAAATAGATATCAATGTACATCCTACAAAAACAGAGATAAAGTTCGAAGAAGAAAGACTAATCTATAATTATATCAGAGTTGCAATTAAACATGCTTTAGGGCACTACAATGTGTCGCCTACATTAGACTTTGGGACCAACTCTAACTTTGGTAATTCAGTAGATAACCAACGATCATTTGATCAAGTCAATAAAGAATACAACTTCAAATCAGAGGGTGGATATTCTAAGCCTAATACTGGAGGGAAGTTCGAAAAGTCAAATCTGAAAGCGTGGGAACAAGTGTATGAAGGCATGCAGAACCAAGAAGAGGAGCAGCCAACAGAAACACAACAGACCCTAACAGTATCAAGTAAGATCAGTATGGAATCTGGAGAAGAGATCTCTAAAATAGCTGAAGGAAAACCTCCATATCAAATTCACAATACCTATATACTAAGTCATATCAAATCTGGATTTTTATTGATTGATCAGCAAGCTGCGCATGAACGTATTTTGTATGAAAGCAATCTTTCTAGTTTGAGTAGCCATCAAAGATTGACTCAAAAGGAATTATTTCCTCGTACGATAGAATTGGACAATGCAAAGGCGGCGATCATGAAAGATATCTTACCAAAAATCAATGCACTAGGCTTTGAAGTAGAAGATTTTGGCGGGAAGACTTTTCTGATCCATGGTATACCTGCTGGGCTTACGGGCAATGCGGATGCCACTGTATTAATGGAGAGATTGATCGAACAGTATGTCTCAAACATGGAACTACAGCTTGGTATTGAAGAGAATCTGGCCAGATCGCTAGCCGTTTCTGCAGCCATCAAAAGAGGGAAATCTATGGAAATCCCCGAGATGAAATTGATGATTGATCAGCTGTTTGCCTGCGAGGTTCCATATAAGAGCCCGACAGGTAGGAGATGTATAGTTACGATGGATCTGGATACGATTTTGCGTCAGTTTATTGGATAGCAATCCTTTAGCACGAAATAGAGAAAAATAAAAAAGGACCTTTTGATTTCTCAAAAGGTCCTTTTGCTTTACAGCAATATCTATTTTAACTTTAATTACAAACTCAAAATCTTTCCGGATTTCACATTGCTGCCATTTATAATTCTATATAGTAAAATACCATTTAGAGGCGCTTCTAATGTCACTGAGGTATTGTTTTGTCCTTTCGTTGCTATATGTGATTCGGTATACACAACTCTTCCACTCACGTCAGTCAACTCTATTGTTACCCGAGCATTCGCTTCACTTAGGTAACTCATTTGGAATGATTCTGTGAACGGATTAGGATAAACTTTCACATCATTGATATCGGCAGAAGTTACAAATTCTCTTACTTTGACTTCGAACTCTGAACCCATCGGATTTTCCGAAACAATAGAAGATAGTGCTTCTATATTGTCTTCAGATACAATACCTGACGTCTGATCAACAACGATATCTCCTAGTCTGATTCCAGTGAAATCAATGTCATCTATATTTTCATTAGCTATTAATAGTTCGATGATTGTTTGAGGGTTATCATACAGTTCTTCTGCCGTAGCTGTTGCCAATTGTGCGGCATCAACGAATAACCACTCGCTAGCTACTCCGAAGTCATCTATCTCTCCTGTAAGGAATTCTAATAAACGCTTCAAGTCATCAAAATCTACATCTCCATCTTGATCTACATCGGATGCCCACTTTTGGTGTGCATCTGTAAATTCAGCTGCACCGACTACATAGTCCATCAGGAAGTTAAGGTCTTCATTATTGATTCCGTCTGTGTAATCTAAACCACTATAGTTAGAATATAACTTGTATTCATTTCCAGTGTATGCAAATCCAGCAAATCTATAATGCCCCCAAGGTCCAGTGTTTGACATCAGCATTAAGTTATTGACAATTGTATCCATATTGGCAGTAACTGTTGTATCAAGATCAATAAAGTATACATAGCTACTATCAGATTCATTGTACATACTATCCATAGACGCCACTATTGTAGTATCAAGTGTTACAACATAACTAGTGTCAGGTTCTAAGTCTTTTATTGTGACAGTTACGCCTTCTATAGGTTCTCCATCTAATGTACTTACTGTGCCTCCTACATAATAATTCATACCAGGATCAGTATCTTCTTCTTCACATGCGTCACCAATTCCATCTTCATCGGTATCCTCTTGCATAGGATTTGGAGTTTCAGGACAATTATCGTCTACATCAAGTACACCATCATCATCCAAGTCATTATCCATTTCTTCACAAGCGTCTCCAATTCCGTCTTCATCTGTATCTTCTTGAAGAGGATTAACTACGTATGGGCAATTATCTTCTTCATCTATTACGCCGTCACCATCATGGTCACTAGGTGCTGGTTCACAGTTTGGAATATTAGCTCCGTTATTTTGTACATCTATTGTAACCAAACAGTACGATTGATTTCCATCATAATCTGTAACCCACATCTGAACTTGATTTTCTCCAACCTCTGCACATGTGAATGTTTTAAAAGTATCATATATATCCGAAGAGAACGAAAAGTTAAGTGTTCCTCCATTACACGATGCAGTACTTCCTTTATCTAAGTCTTTTGCCCAGATTTCTACCATTCCATCTTCGAATACTCCGTCACCATCATCATCAACACCCATCAAAGACACTGCCAATGAACCATAACAATATGGTGTTGGTGGTTTATTATCGGTTACTTTTATTTTTCTAGTACATGTCTTTTTCTTTCCACATCCAAATTCAACTGTGTACTTTACATAGTGCCATCCGATTGGGTACGTTCCTGAGATATCTGCCCCGTTGCTATCAGCATATGGAGAGTTATTAGTTACCGTAAAGTCTCCTCCACACGCTTCTCCATCAACCCACAAAGGATCAACATTAAGATACTTATCTACACAATTATTAGAATTAACTGTAAGATCTGCAGGACAAGACAATACTGGAATGTCTCCTTTTGATATTTTTATAAATTGGTAAAAAACCCATTTCCCTGGAGTATATCCATTATATCCATTGCTATTAGGGTTGTATTGGCACCAATCGATTACTTGCCATTTTCTTACGATCTTTTGACAAGTTGCACTGATTGTATATACTTGATCAGAGTGAGCTACACCTACATTACTATTTCCACAAGCTCCACTTCCATCATACCAAGTAGGATATCCCCAACCTGGAGGCAATTGACTTGGATGAGTAGAAGGATAACATCCCTCAAGTGTGATGTTTTCTTCTGGCCAAGTGATATTACTTTCATTAAATGAATTGTAACCGCCCGTTACGGTAATCACCTGACTACATGTATGGATATTCCAATTATAATCTTCTACTGACCATGTCCTTACAATATATCCCACATTACAAGAATTCAGGTTCCAACTTACTGATGCTGTGCCAGCATCATACCAGTTTCCTCCGTAATAATAATTTGCATTACCATAAATAGATAAGTCCCATATCTCTTCATCACAAGATACAGTAACGTTATCTGGGCAATACAATGTAAAACTGCTCTCTGCATCTATACACTCCTCCGCAGAGAAAGCTGTATTGACAGAAAAAAACATAAAAAACAGCATCATAGAGCCGCTCAAAATTGTAGAAATTCTTTTCATGGTTATGGTATTACAATTAATAAAACTGAACATATTAAAACAAATATACATATGTAAATTGTTTTTTATCAGTATGTTCTAAAGTATTTCAATAAAATGGGGGTATCCCCTGATTTATTGAAACGATTGGAAATGGTCTGAAAGAATTTTATGAAAATTGGCGAAACATTAAAAATATTTCAGACAGGGGACTTGTCTATACCAATAGTCGTAAAATTCATAGGTAATACGAATATCTTAAAAATAAATCTAATATGAGATATTGTATTGATTTAATATTTAGACTTACTTTGCATTACTAATATGTGTTATATGTATTGTTTTGATGCTGTATGAATAATACATTATCAGTCGTTAACAAATATGAAAAAGAATTATACTCCTTTATCTTAATATTTAAACAGATGATTTTTAGACAAACTAAGCCCCAAATAATCTTGTTTTCATCTTTCTTTATATGTATCGTTATTTTAGTTGGATGCCAAGAGCCAAAAACCAAAAGTGAACCTAAAGCCACACCTCAGAGAATAGAAATACCAGAAGAACTACCCATTGAAATAGTCAAAATAGATTATGATACTACTCAATGGAAAGAAATAACGGAACGAAGTGGTGTAGTCCTTGATATTAGATATGCCACGGATAATAACTTTACTAAGAAACAAATATATCCTTGCCCTAGATGTTTCTTGAGACCAGTGATGGCGGATAAGATATTGAAACTGCAGACGGATATAAAAAATAAGTACGGCATGAGCCTCAAATTATTCGATTGTTATAGACCTAGGCCTGCACAACAAAAACTTTGGGATATCGTGCCAGATGCAAGATATGTCACACCTCCGAAAAAAGGGTCTATGCATAACAAAGGTCTAGCAGTTGATGTCACACTAATAGATAAAGATGGTGAGGAATTAGACATGGGTACAGAGTATGATTTCTTTGGACAGGAAGCATATACAACAAATACCGACCTTCCCGAAGAGGTGCTTAAAAATAGGAAAGTACTAACCAAACTTATGAATATTCATGGCATAAAAGGTATACGCACGGAATGGTGGCACTTTTCACTTAAGACAGAAAAGGCGCCATTGGATTCGTGGGAATGGGAGTGTGATTGAGTAGGTGAAGCTAAATCTTAATTATTTTAGTATACTGAATGCCTTCAGCCGATACTAATTTTAATAAGTAAGCACCTGCAGAATAAGTACTCATATCAGGGAGAGAGTCAGTCGCATTCATATCCTCAATAATTATAATTAAAGACTTTCCTGCTTCCATTGCAGCATGAATCAACCGATAGAAATAATGATACTTGCTGCTTAAATTTGTCTTGACCTCCCAAAATACACATTGTGCTTTCGGAGATCGAATCATTAAAAAACCATCTCCCTCAGTTGTCCATAATATATCTGCAATAGTATTTAGAAGAGCTTCTATATAAACACTATCAATTTGATATAAACAGTATCAATTTTAGTCTCTTTATTAATTGGTTTATAACGACGAATATCACTAAACCCAAAAAAGCCAAAACAACAACTCTCGTCATCATTTTGGCTTTTATATTTTCTATTTGAATTCACACAGAAAATGTACATTTTAAAATATTGACTTCCGTATTATCAACATCCCATAACGATTTCACAAATCTAACGATTCAACAAATTCAACAATTCTATCCTTTAAAGATACTTCCAAACAGTGCTTTTGCACCCATGCTCAGAATATCATCCATTGCACTACCATCACCATCCTGATCAAGGAATTTTGTAATA
>CALKXE010000256.1 GCA_938003955.1 uncultured Saprospiraceae bacterium
TTGGTCAGATTCGTTTAGTATCACTGCGCATGTAACTGATATGGGAGGTTCCATTATTTAATTTTAATACGCTTAAAGATAGATCCTCAAAATTGCGTATCCAAAGATTAGGTATACGCATTATGATAACACGAACCTAAAGCATCGAAAACTTAGGTCAAAAAGTATCGCTGTTCTAAAATCTAGTTGCCAATAAGTTTTCGTGACTTCAGTCGCGTGTTTATTCATTCGCCACCTAACTAAAAAGAACGAAGCTGAAGCATCGAAAACTTTAAGAAAGAGCTCAACTAATTGAGAAAAACACTTCGAAAAGACTGCAAAAAAACTCCTATATCTCGCCAAACCATACTAAAAAACATACGTTTTGGCGAAATAAAGAATCTATATTTCGCCAAAACGTAGTATATTTACATAGATTTGGCGAGATATAGATGTATGAAACTCCGATGACTAAGCTTTGGAGACCAGAGGAGAAAATTAAGGTTCAGAGATCAATATATATTGCCCTTATCCCGATAGCTATCGGGATTATTTATTGAGTCAGAAATCAGCTTAGACACCCAAGGAAATGATTAAATATAAATCGTTGATTTACAGAGAAAATAAAATTTTAAACATATGAAAGTAGCAGGTAGACATAAAGAAAAGGGATTATTAGATTGGCAACATGAGCGAGAAGGCTCACAGTTTATGGCCATCTATGGGCGAAGAAGGGTTGGAAAGACATTCTTAATCCGAAAGCATTATGCGAGTGACATTATATTTTCATGTACAGGCCTCAAAGACGCTGGCAAACGAGAACAACTAAATAACTTCTACACTGAAGTGATTCGACAGACAAAGGTCCAGGCTTTACCACCGACTAGTTGGATGGAAGCGTTGGAGTTATTAAAACAACATATTACAGCGACGAAACCAAAGAAAAATAAAAAGAAAGTCATATTCATAGACGAGATTCCTTGGATGGATTCGAAGCGATCTGGTTTCATGACTGCCTTTACAGCCTTTTGGAACGACTACTGCGACACAAGAGATGACATTATACTGGTCATTTGTGGTTCGGCAGCAACATGGATAATCAACAAGGTCGTCAAGAATCGAGGTGGTCTGCACAATAGGATTACTCAATCGATCAACCTGCAACCATTTGACCTATCAGAGGTGAAAGAGATGCTAAAGAATCAAAAAGTCAATCTATCGAACAAAGATCTTGCGCAGCTGTATATGTGCGTAGGCGGGATTCCCTATTATCTCAGTCATGTAAGAGCTGGACGTAGTATACCGCAAATATTAGATGATCTCTACTTAGATAAGAATGCAGCACTAAGTGATGAATACAGTAATCTATATGAATCATTATTTGATAACTATGAAGATCATAACAAGATCACCAAAGCGCTATCAGGTAAAAACAAAGGTCTATCAAGAAAGGAGATCATCGCCACTACTTCCCTGCCTTCCGGAGGTGGACTAAGCACAACACTCGAAGAACTCATCAAATGTGGATTCGTAACTGAAACTTCGGATGCTGATAAACCGAAATCTGGTAAACTTTTCAGACTATCGGATGAGTACACTATATTCTATTATAAGTTCTTACAATCAAAAACTGTAGGCAATACAGGAGCACTACTCTACAATAGTCAAAAATTCAAAATATGGGCAGGCTTTGCATTTGAAAATTTCTGCATCAAAAATCATGAGCTTATAGCAAAGGCTATGGGGGTCTCGGGAATAGCTTACAAATTGTATTCGTTCATAGATAGAGGAGCAGATGAGAGCACTGGAGCACAAATCGATCTTATCATCGATCGAGAAGACAATGTCATAAATATCTTTGAGATAAAATGGCGAGACGGTGAATACATAATGAGCAAAAAAGACGCTATAAACTTACAAAAAAAAGTGACTAGTTTCAGACGAAAAACAAAGACAACTAAGTCTATTTTCACAACATTGATCACAACAAATGGAAGTAAGAGGAACACGCATTATTTAGAAATGATTACGCAAGAGTTTACTTTGAAGGACTTGGTTAAGTGATTACTAACTAATACCAACCGCATTAAGCTTTATACCGAGTCTGCTTCCCTACAAAACAGATAGAATAGATTTCTTCTTCCGCAAGATCCCATTATTACTAACTCTCACAAGAGATTCAGAATTAAACTGACCAGATCCAACTTCTAAAGTGCCCATAATTCTGAGTTCTCCATCATTCAAAAAGTCAGCATCATCTGAGAATTCGGTAATTGAAGAACCGCCAATAATTATTACCCCAGCAGCCGTATTGTGAATTGTACTTTCGAATCTAGCATTCGCATTTATATTAATGAAATCATTATTCAGAAAAGTACCAGATGCAAAACTATTACGCTCGGTTACACCTAGCAATGACATATAATCATTGTTGACAATATCACCATTAAACTTTGCAGTACCAGAATATTGTAAAACAGAACTATTATTTGTCAATGAACCATTGATAATTAGTGTCGTATTTTGTGTACTTATTAGTTGAGAAATATCATCATTAACCAAACTGCCATTGACTTCTAGATAATTTCTAGAAACAACACTACTGTTATTAAACAGTGCTCCATTTACGATTATAGGACCATCGCTATCAATCGAACCAGAACATATCAAACTAAAATCTTCACCTACAACTAAGACTCCATCGCCATCGATCGATGTACCTAATAATATTGTACATTCTCCTTGTATAAATACAGTATCTCCAGAAGATATCGTTGTACCAGGATAGATATCCCACTTAGCTGTTTCATCCCATTCACCAGTACCTGAAAATGTAAAATTTGTTGCTCCAACCTTTGAAATAGACAAAACAACAAATAATAAAATTGAGCTTAATAGATATAATCCTTTCATAATCTATAGATTGAATTGATCTAAAGATAAAAATATCTTTTCATAAAATGATATTACAAGCGTAAGAAAGAAGATACAGAGCTAGATACCGAACAACAGCGTTCAATCCTAAGCATTGGTAAATGAAACGAAGAACTCTACAAAATTCTCAGATTTCGTGCTCTATATTTATACTTCTACTTCACCGCTTTATTAAATGCTTCAACACCACCCACAATTGGTAATTTGAGTAAGGTTCCATCTAAATCAACAGTAAGTTCCGTACCCGGAGTTGGCCACAGTGTATATTCTCTATCACTTGAGAATATCATCAGACCAATCTGTTGTCCTTTGGGAATAATCTGATCATCAGGCATTAAGTCAAAGGTTACTTCATAGAACTTTCCAGCAGCCAAAGGCTCACTTTCTGTCATTGAGCTATGGTTTTGTGGATCGGCCCAGCCGCGCGTAATTATGTTATCTGTTATTTTTTGTTTTCTTCCTTCCGTCCATGGTAATGAAACCAACCAAACTGAAAGATTTGCAGCGGGCTTGCTACTTGAAAGCTTAATCGTAACTTTTGCTGTCCCTGATATATGCACATCTTCTGTCAAGATAGGTGTAGTATATATTAATCTATGATCAGTAATTTCAGCTTTTGCCAATGTAGCACCTGAAAATGAATAATTGTCAACCAATTTCTCGCTTCCGTTATTTTTAGACTTTTTAGAACTTAAATTTCCTTTTGCAGGCGCTCCTGGATTTAGATAAAGCGTAACATCTGATGCTTCAGGGTTTGGGTAATCGCTATATGCAGTAGGATTTTCTTTTTTATCATTTTCACGGACTATCCATGCTCGGGAATCATTTTCTACTCCATTTTCTACTCCATGCAAATAGCGGGTAAACCATCTATTCATTATTTTCATTGGAGGAGGACCACCGTGTCCATTTTGGTGGTAATATATCTGAGATGGAAGACCTTTCGCTTTAGCGGCCTCATATATTCTATAACTATGCTCTGGCATCACATTCCAATCATTAAATCCATGGGACATCAACAATGCCGCTTTCATGGGGCCCATATCATTTAGATAATCTCGTCCAGCCCAGAAATCATTATAATCTCCAGTGATCCTGTCCATACCATTCTTCATTTCCGTATCTCTTACTGTCTTATTATTATAAGCTCGTTTCGATTCATCACCACTATGAATAAAATCATATAATACATCGATATCTTCACCTAAGTAACCTCCTGGAGATCTCACTAATCCATTTGATCTATAGTAATGGTAGTAAGAAGTATTGGGAGCGATTGGTATGATTGCTTCAAGACCTTCGACTCCAGTTGTTGCAGCTGCAAGGGGTATGGTTCCGTTATAAGAAGTTCCTGTCATACCTACTTTTCCAGTAGACCAAAAAGCTTTTACTTCTTCGTTTCCATCAGGAGTCGTATAGCCCGTTGCACGTCCACATAACCAATCAATTACAGCTTTCGGAGCCAATGATTCGTTGTCACCACCAACGGTAGGTGATCCTTGTGAGAGTCCAGTCCCAGGAGATGAAGAGTGCACTACGATGTATCCTCTTGGAATCCAAGTTTTAATATGAGAATTAGAAATAATCGGTCTCTTTCCTGTTCGAACGACTTCAGGATGTACTCGTTCTTTTGCACTCTCTCCGAGCTCATGTTTGACACCCCAAAATAAACCATCCACTGAGCCTGCTACTCCTGCAAAATATGGACTAGATACATACACAACTGGCAGCTTAAGTCCTTCCGTCTCTGTTTGATTAGGTCGAGTGACAGCAACATGCATTCTATCTAGCTTGCCATCACCATCAGTATCAAATTCGGCTTCAACCCATAGGTCATGCCTAATCCATTTTTCCTGATCTTTAAATTCGGGTACAATCTGAGCCTCTCCATTTTCGAACAGGGGAACAGACTTATTTTCTGTTTGAGCAATCACCGAAAATAGAGGTGTAAGTATTATTGCTAGTAAGACAGTTAATTTGGTAAGCTTCTTCATGATGTTTCTGTCAATGTTATATTTAAAGATTGCCATTAAGCATGGATTATTATGGATCTGGTTTAACCATGGTTATTTTTCCAAATAGACCAGCCGCCAAACAAATATCCTCCTCAAAATAAGCCAATTTTACATATGTTGTATATCAAGCACTCACTCCACCTTTTGAATTATATCCTAAATACTCAACTTCTTCTTCTTTAAAATGAATACCGTAATCTTCTAGTTCTTTCAAAATAGGATTATAAACTTCTTTGCTAAGAGGCCTTTGTACGCCTGGAGTTATGATTTCTTTATTAAGAATCTTAAGTGCTGCCATTGCTACTGGAAGACCTACTGTCGCTGCCATCGCCGTAAACGTTTGATCTTCTCCTATCAAAACCATTTTACTATCTATCTGATGCTTTTCTCCATTCAATTCGTAGCCAAACTTATGATACATGACGATCATATCTTTATCGTCAGGTTTCAATGTCCATTTGTCCTCTAATATTTTCTGCAATGCTTGAGCCGGACTAGCATTTTCAACACCGATCTTTTTTTCATTGTTGAAAATATCTAGCTCTAGAAGCTTATCCCACATTAGATCATCCTGATCAATTTTTAAAGCATACCTCATTTTTATAGCTACTGAATCCGTCGGAGAATAAGGTAGAAAAAGATTGACAAACTCTGCGTAACTCAAGTTTTCAGAATTCTTGATTGTATACGTATCATCAGTCATCCCAAGTTGAACAAACATATTCCAAGCCTTACTGAACCCTACCCTTCTCATCGTACCTCTATACAAAGTAAGGATATCATCTAACCCATAAATACTACGATACTTAAGTGAATTTCTGTTGGCCAGTGCTTCAAATCGACCGTACCCTTCTACTTCTAGAAACTCTGTCCTTCTGAACAGTCTGTGATATGGTATATACTTACGACTTCCTTCTTGGATAAACTCTGCCGCACCTCCTTGTCCAGCAAGAACTACATTCCTTGGATTCCAAGTAAATTTGTAATTCCATAAATTATCATCGCTTTCTGGAGCTACTAGCCCCCCCGTAAAAGATTCGAACATGAGCAGTTTTCCTCCTGCATCTTTGATCCGATCTATAACTTGCATTGCACTCATATGATCAATTCCCGGATCAACGCCGATCTCATTCATAAATACCAAGCCGTTTGCTTTAGCGTCTTCATCCAGGGCTTGCATCTCATCACTGACATACGAAGCAGTGACCATGTGTTTTTTGTATAAGATACAATCCTTCGCCGCTTCGATATGAAATCGAGCTGGCAACATAGAGATCACAAGATCTGCCGCTTGAATTGCCGCACTTCTTCCCGGAGCATCGAAGACATCAAGTTGAATACCCTTCGCTCTTGGATGTCCTTGAGTAAACTTCTGAGCACTCTCTTCAGATAGATCACCAATCGTGATGAATAGATCTTCACTTTCGGATTTATCTAGTAGGTATTTTATCAATGAGCAAGCTGATCGTCCCGCTCCAATAATCAATATATTTCTCATAATTAATTTCGAATTTAATACTTATACGAAAGTAGTTAAGAGGATTGGTACGCGAGAATAATATGATCTTAAAAATATATTTAAGGTGCGTTTTCTAGACATAAGCTCTGCCATCATCTAACCATTCTTCTAATGTCTCTACTCGTAAAAGTTTTTCCACTTGATGTATTAAAAACGTCAATTAGTGGAATTTCGTATGGTATTATTGTTGGGCTGCATGAAAGAAGACCTATACTCATTGCAAAATCCATTTTTGTAATTCGTCCTTGATGCACTATCACATCCATAATCTCCATTGAGACAAACCCTATCGAACTTATCCTAATACTATAAAATCCAGGTTCTAAATTACATATATAAAATTTACCATTCATATCTGTTTCCGTTCCAGAAATAAACTCTTCTCCACTATAAACAGCAACTGTACTATATTGAATTACATCAGCTCGAAATGAGACTTCAACAACTTTACCCTCTAGCCCAGTCTGACCTATTGCCGTAAAAATTGAAAGCAACAATAACATAATTGTATAAGCACTTTCTCTAGTTTTTGATTCAATCTTCTTTCTCATATCTAATATTTTAGTTTCTGAAATAGAGATGTTACTTTAATATCAAAA
>CALKXE010000257.1 GCA_938003955.1 uncultured Saprospiraceae bacterium
AGGAGCTTGTTTCTTACAAATGGCTTAATTTTATTTTAAAATCTTAAGTCGCACATCAAGCCCAAACCTTACACCCTTCCGTACAATTCTTACAAATCTCAATCTGGTCTCTCCCGATCAATAGACTCTTACGGAACTGATCATACTCTTTGCCATGCCATATGTCTTGGAATGTATTATGATTAAGATCCCCTAGTCTGTGATCTGCATCTTTATCAAAACAACATGGTAGCACTAAACCGTTCCAACTGATGACACAGGCGTGCCATAGCTTCCAGCAATGATTGAGGAGTTCGTTTTTTACTCCGAATGTGCCATCTGGTTTTTTGTGATATCGACTGTATTTTTCAATGGTTGGAATGAGGTCATTTCCGTTTTCGTAATCGTATACTTGAGCGGTTTTTAACTTGACTTCATCTACACCTATTTCTTCTGCTAGTCGGTAGATGTCTGGTATTTGATGTTCGTTAGGTTTCACGACTAGAAATTGAAAGATAATGTGTGGTGTACTAGACTTCATCTTTTTCTTCCACTTCACTACATTCCTTGCGCCTGCCAATACATTTTCTAGCTTACCTTCTTTTCTATAGTTTTCATAGACTTCTTGCGTGGTACCATCTACAGATATGATCATACGATCAAGGCCAGACTCTATCGTTTTCTTTGCATTGGCATCGTTTAGAAAGTGCCCGTTTGTTGAGGTGATGGTGTATATCCCTTTTTTGTTGGCATAAGAGACCATGTCCAAGAAGTCTGGATTGATATACGGTTCGCCTTGAAAATAGAAGATCAGATAAATCAGATCCTTGTATATCTCATCAATCGTCTTCGTGAAAAAGTCTTTCTTTAAGTTTCCTGTCTCTCTTGTAAATGACCGTAATCCACTAGGGCATTCTGGACATCTGAGATTACAAGCGGTTGTAGGCTCTATTGAGACCGTCATTGGGCTACCCCACTGAATCGGCTTACGTTTCCATTTTGTGAGATAGAAGGACGCCAAAAGCTGGACTGCGTTAAACAGTCTACGTGGTGTAAGCTTACGAATAAAATTGAAGGAATCCTTCCAGTATATTTTCATCTAGAGGTATCTCTCGTTGAATAGTTCAAGGTGGTGCTGTGAGTGCCCTGCCATAATGTAAATCAATGCTCGTACAGAAGTTTCTGTCTCGCTTGCTATACCTAGAAAACCAATCTGCTCATCTGTAAACTTATTGATCATGCTCAATGTCGCACGACGCTGATATGTTAGTTCTTCTAATATATCCCAAGGTGTAATGTGAGTGAAATCATTGTCACGTATATAGTCATCTTGATTGAATCCTGCCAAAGGCGTCTTATCACCACGGCTAATTCTTAGTGCTCGATATGCAAATATCTGTTCTGTATCTATCAAATGGATAAGTGATTCTCTTATGCTCCATTTTCCATCTGCATAGCTATAGTCCATTCGCTCACTGTTCTGCTTGATAAAATCAGTATATAACTCTATCTGATCGTTTAAAGCAGTGATCGGATTACCGGCGATCTTATTGACGTATCCGTTATAGTAAGCACCGAATTCCCCTTGTTGTGGTTTAGATATTTCTCTTGGCATGAATCGCTATTTTGCAGAATGAAGGTCAAATATACTACCTAAAAGACCAATCATACTGATCAATTTCCGACAAAGATGCAATTAACAGATCAATCGTATGTTGGATGTCATCTTTATGTGCCATTTCGATTACCTGATGCAGGTATCTCGTCGGTATAGAAATAGCTCCTGCTATACACCCACCAATGGAATGTCTTTGTATTCCAGCGGTATCTGTCCCCCCAGCTGTCAATACTTCCATTTGATACGGTATTTTATGCTTTTCAGCTAATTCCCTCATGAAATTAACCATTCTGTAATCACAAATTGTAGCCCCATCCATAACTTTTACGGCAGTTCCATCACCTAGTCTTGTGACCATTTCATGATTTGCGGCACCTGGTAGATCATAAGCTAAAGTTACATCTAAAGCGATACCAAAATCAGGATTAATCCCTGATGCAGCAGCAGTAGCTCCTCTTAGACCAACTTCTTCCTGTACTGTAAATACAGCATGGATATCATATGGCACAGTCTTATTTTGCAATAAGCGTAATGCTTCTATTAGTATAAAAACTGAAACTCTGTTGTCGAGAGACTTAGAGTTCACGCAATCACCCATTTCGATCAATTCTCGCTCTCTTGTGATTGTATCACCGATTCTTACTAATTGATTGACTTTTTCGGCGGGCATTCCTGTATCGATGAAAAAATCAGTCGTTTTAGGTCCTTTGCTTCTTTCTTCTGGAGTAAGCACGTGGATAGGTTTTGTACCCATTACGCCAATAACATCTTCTCTCCCATGAATAATTACTCGCTGAGCGGTAAGCGTTTTAGCATCGAATCCTCCGAGAGTATGGAATCTTACAAATCCTTCTTTGTCGACATCCGTAACTATAAAGCTGATCTCATCCATATGAGCAGCGACCATCACTTTCTTGTCAGAAGTACCTTTTTTGAGGGCAATTACATTGCCCATCGCATCGGTTCGTATTTCGTCCACAAGTGGAGTTACTAACTCTATAATATATTGTCTTATTCTTTGTTCGTAACCTGGAGCACCAGGAATTTTACACACCTTACTTAGTAGTTCTACATTGATCATATGTGATCTTGTCGATTTGGTTTCAGCGAATAAAGATAGGATTTATTTTTGTGAAGTGAGATTGTACTAGCTTAGAATGTGATTTAGAAGTTAAAATGTTTACCAAACAAGGAGAACATAGAGGAGTTACTTGCTAATTAAGAAGAAAAAGAATAGTTACTTAGTTATAAATATACTTGAAGTAATGATTGACATTTTCCTTTGGAAAGAGGGCAAGGAGTAGACCGAATGATACTTAGTAATGAAATCTGATAATTCAAATTTTCCCTAAATCTTAGAAATTTTAGGACATTCCAATCTTCCAAAATACTTAGTCAAACTGAAGCTTATAAAAGTATATCGGTCATTATCTGAACTATTACCTCTTTGTCTACCTTCGATAGCAATCCCATCTTGCAGTGTTCTATCAGATAGAGATACCGCTGTTGCTCCTCTTACTGCATCTAATCTAGCTAGGTCAGGAAATGTAGTACTGACATCATCTAAGTAATCGGTAAATACTCTACGGACAGTAAACTCCGCTGCAAAAGTAACATCGCTTCTCACATCCCATTTAAATCCTGCTCCAAGTGTATAGCCGGCACTCATGCCAAAATACTCTTCTCCAATGTCTTGCCCTTCTGTGCCAAATTCTTTTAAAGAATATGTTACTCCGTCAAGTTCAGTTTTAGGGTTGTATTTAAAAACAGAAAATCCTGCGAAAACGAATGGAGTATATGTCTCAAACTTCGAACCTCTGATGTGTTCTAGGAAATTAAACTCTATTCCCGTAGTAAGATCAAAAATGTCAGAGTAGAAATTTAGATTTCTGGCTTGGTTGAAGTTATTATCCGAATTAGCGTCGTCGGCAGATATTCTACCATAATTAAGACTTCCTCTTAGAGATACCCGTGAGTTGAAATTCCACTTACCTAATAATCCTCCGGCCAGTCCTGGGGAGTTAATGTTTACTTTGTTATTTAAATCTCCGTAATACAGACTAGTTCCTAACCATCCACCAACTTCCCAGCCTTTCTGTGCATGAGAAACAGATAAAAAAGTCATAAAAACAAACGCTACAATGGTAGTTCTCCACATATTAATTTTACTTAGCTCGGTTATTAACGGTTGGGGAAGTAGATTTGGTATTATATAACGAGTGATTTACATATTATAGGCCACTTTTACTCAAATCAAGTGCAAAAGTATGATACTTAATAATAAATCAACTATCTCACTCCTTCTTTTCAAAAATCCATGTATTTTTGACGACTACGAAATATTAAAAGCTATGTCAATGAAATTTCTGAAATACCCAATTTTAATTATATTTTCACTTGTGTTTTTCTCATGTGGAGAAGATGGTTCATCTTCAGAGGCTTCAGGAATAGAAAGGCCACATACGCCATTTGTATTTCGATCAGTACTTGATAAAAAACCAAGGATGATCACTTTTGCATTAACCGATGAGGTTTGGGCAGCCTACAGCACGAACACTTGTGGTCTTTACAAAGCTTGGCAAGGTAATGTGAACTTCGAAGGTACTGTATGGACAGATACTCACGGTCCTCAGCCGACATCGATAGGAAATGCTTACATGGAAAATGATGTAAAGGATATTTGGAAGTTGACTGATGCATCGGGTGCTGACATGAAAGCTAACATTGAATATAAAGGACATAGATATGTAAATGATGGTGCAGAGATGATGTTTGAATTATCAGGTGCAGGTCTTAAGGCTCCCATTAAAATAACGGAACAACCTGAAGCTAGGATTACAGATAGTAATCAGCCCGTTTTTGAGAGGACATTTACGACGAAGAATGTTCCAGAAGGATATACTGTTCACTTCACATTCAATACGAATAGTATAATAATGGAAGGGAATATTGATACAGATGGAAAGTTGACTATTAATAATAAAAAGGAAGTGCAACATGGGAAGATAGGTGCACTGGAGTTAAATGGAACAATTGCATTAAATAGTAATGCATCTACAAAAATGAATACGACGTTCTTATCTAACCCTCTAATTATAAATCCGCTTAACCTAGGATTGGAAGAAGATCTAGAAAAGGGAGAGGTAATGCATCCTGGAGCTAGATTGATTGCTAAGAACGATTGTAAAACTTGTCATAATAAAAAAGTAAAGACAATAGGCCCTGCATATATATCGATTGCTAAAAAATATAGAACGACGGACGATAACATCAAAATGCTTGCTGCAAAAGTTAAAAGTGGTGGTGTGGGTGTATGGGGTAAGCAAATTATGAATGCTCACCCGGATTTATCGGATGCAGACTTAGAGTCTATGGTGTCATATGTACTCTCATTAGATGCGGCGGACGAGGCGAGAGCTGGCGTCGCTCCAGAGATTGCAAAAGGGAAAGCTACTTTTTCTCCAGTAAATGATCTGAAAAGTAGCGACCTGATTCCAGGATGTGTGACCGCGATATATCCCTGGAAGAATTTAGGCAATAAAATCCCTAAAGTTTCCTCTAATAAACAACCAAGCATGGCAGGGGTAATGGCTAATTTTGATAATGTAGGTGGCAGTGATTTTGCAAAACTGAACGATGATTTTGTACTCATTGCTAATGGCTATTTAGATATTACAAAGAGTCAAAAATATGCTTTCCGTACTTGGAGTGATGATGGTAGTGTGTTATATATCAACGATAAGAAATTCGTGGATAATGACGGAATGCACGGTGTGGAATATAAAGAGAACATGGCTTACCTCGAAAAAGGTATCTATAAGTTTAGATTAGAGTTTATGCAAGGCGGAGGAGGCCGGTTTCTTTCATTGAATTGGAAACCTGAGGATGCTGAATTATGGGCTGTCGTTCCTAGAAGTGCAATCGGTCATAAAAAAGAACAACAATCTGTTATTGGTGACAGAACACTTCCAATGGCAAATCTAATCAAGATACCTGGTGATAAGTCAGCATTAGAGGGTGTGCACCCATCATTTACACTTACACAAGCAAGGCCAGACGACTTCGAACCTAAAGTAGGCGGAATCGACTTTATGAGTGATGGAAAAATGATTGTTAGTACTTGGGATCCTAATGGCTCAGTATACATGGTAGAAAATCATGCTAGTGGAGACCCTTCTAAAATGACACATAAAGTCATTGCTCATGGACTGGCAGAACCACTCGGTCTGAAAGTCGTAAACGATCGCATATTCGTCATGCAAAAACAAGAAATTACGGAACTCGTAGATAATGATAATGACGGAGTAACAGATGAATATAGAACGCTTTGTATGGACTGGACAGTGTCTGCCAACTTCCACGAATTTGGGTTTGGACTAGAAGAAAAAGATGGATATCTATATGCTACACTTGCCACAGCAATCGAGCCTGGAGGTGCAAGTGCAGTGCAGGTAGCTAATCGAGGTTCTGTATTAAAAGTAAACATAGAAACAGGCGAAAGAGAATTCATAGCACAAGGTCTTCGTACTCCGAATGGAGTGGGATTGGGATATGGAGGTTCCATATATGTAGCGGACAATCAAGGCGATTGGTTGCCTGCCTCGAAAATTGTAGAAGTAACGGAAGGTGCATTCTTTGGATCTAGATCTGTAGATTTCGAAGGCACAGCTGGATTAGAAGAAAAAGCACCAGTAGTATGGCTTCCTCAAGATGAAATTGGGAATTCACCAAGTACACCATTATCTCTTAATGTTGGTCCATATAAAAATCAAATGATCCACGGTGAAGTAACGAATGGAGGTGTAAAAAGAGTTTTCGTAGAAGAAGTGGAAGGAGTAAAGCAAGGTGCACTATTCAGGTTCACGCAAGGAATGGAAGCTGGAGTAAACAGACTAAGATGGGCACCAGATGGGTCACTTTATATAGGCGGTATTGGAGCTCCGGGAAACTGGCAAGCAAATCAAGGACTAAACTGGTTCGGTCTCCAGAGGTTAGAATACAATGGAGAAACGGCATTCGAGATGTTGGCTGTAAGAGTGAAGTCTAATGGGATGGAAATTGAATTTACAGAGCCACTTCAAGAAGGTGATGGATGGCAGACAGAATCATATGAGGTGTCACAATGGTATTATAAACCAACGGTAGATTATGGAGGTCCAAAATTGGATGAAAGAGACTTGAAAGTAAAATCAGCTACTGTATCAGATGATAGAAAAAAAATATTCTTAGAACTAGATGGCATGAAGGAAGGGCATGTAGTTTATATAAGGCTTAAAAATAAATTTATCAGTGAGGCAGGACGATCTTTATGGTCTCCGGAATGTTGGTACACGATGAATAAAATTTCTAAAAATAACTCGGGTGTAGTGAAAGAAGCACCATTTACAATTGCACAAAATACACTTACTCCTGTAGAGAAGACTCAAGGGTGGGAGTTGTTATTTGATGGAAAAAAAATAGAACACTTTAGAAATTTCAAAAAGCAAACTTTAGGCTCTAGTTGGGTTGTGGATAATGGAGCGATCCACCTGAATTCCCAACCAAGAGATGATGGTAGTTGGCAAGCGAAAGATGGTGGAGATATTATTACCGATAAAGCATACGAAAATTTTGATTTGAAATTGGAATGGAAAATAAGCAACTGCGGAAACTCAGGTGTAATATTTAATGCTGTGGAAGATGATAAATATGATCATGTATGGCAGACTGGTCCAGAAATGCAGATCCTTGACAATAGCTGTCATCCAGATACTAAATATGAAACTCACAGAGCGGGTGATTTATATGATATGATAACAACCAAGTACATAACTGTTAATCCTGCAGGTCAGTGGAATCAAATTAGAATAGTATCTAATAAAGGGAAAGTGAAATTTTATCAAAACGGTTATGAAGTCGTCAATTTCGAAATGCATAATGAAAAATGGATGGAGATGATTGCGGCCAGTAAATTTAATGGAGAGAAAGAACCAGTAATGATTGATTTTGGGAAGGCAAAAAAAGGACATATAGCACTTCAAGATCACGGAGATAAAGTATGGTTTAGGAATATAAAAATAAGAGAATTATAGTACGGCTTGCTGAAAGGAAACGTACTAAATCAAGCTTTTTGTTGTAGCTTGGCTTGCTCGATAGAGCAAACATGCGGGACAAAAAGCGAAGATGATATAAGAAGTAAGTTATACGTCGCTGCGCTTTTAGACTTTTCGACCACTTCGTTTTTCGAGTAATCGACTTTTTTAGAAGCACATATCCCCCTTTGGAGGGGGTGAAGGGGGAGGAACAGCCGCAAAGTAAATTGATAAATTCATTAATTTAGCCAGGGGTATATATAATTAACATCAGAAAAGAAATCTGATAAAACGAAAAATAATAAAGTACAGATATCAAGAATGGGGTAAAGAGAATTTAGATTTTAATTAAACCTACTTCTCCGTATCTCGATATCTCAAAATCTAATTTAAACATGGGATTACTAACAGGAAAAACAGCCCTCATCACAGGGGGATCAAGAGGAATAGGAGAAGCATTAGTTAAAGCAATGGCTGCGGAAGGTGCAGACGTCGCATTCACATATCACTCCTCTGAAGAGAGTGCAATGAGAGTTGTGAAAGAAGCTTCTGAAGGTGGACAGAAAATAAAAGCATATAAATCTGATGCCGCTGATTATACTCAGGCAGAACAACTGATCAAAGATGTTACATCTGAATTTGATAGCTTGGATATCCTGATCAATAATGCAGGAATTACTAAGGATAATCTTATGCTCAGAATGGGCGAAGAGCAGTGGGATCAAGTGATCGAAGTCAACTTGAAATCAGTGTTTAATCTTACAAAACATGCGATGAGACCGATGCTAAAACAGAGATCTGGATCAATCATCAATATGAGTTCTGTAGTAGGTGTATTCGGTAATGCTGGTCAAGCCAACTATGCTGCATCAAAAGCCGGTATCATAGGGTTCAGTAAATCGATAGCTAAAGAAGTTGGATCTAGAGGAATCAGATGTAATGCAGTAGCTCCTGGATTCATTGAGACAGATATGACTCATGCGCTTACAGAAGAACAGCAGAAGGCTTATATAAGTAGTATTCCATTGAAGAGACTTGGGTCGGGGAAGGATATTGCGGATACATGTATATTTCTTGGATCAGATATGAGTACTTATGTAACGGGGCAGGTAATTAGTGTTTGTGGTGGTTTGAATACGTAGAACACATAGGAAATATTTGAAAATTCATTTATTAGAGAGTCTTTAGGAAGCTAATTGAACTTTATTTTATGTATCTACATTGTAATAACAAATTGATTGACTATGCATACTAATATTATACAAATAGGGAATTCAAAAGGACTTAGGTTAAGCAAGACTATCTTAAAAAAATATGATTTTCAAGACAAAGTAGAAATTGTTCTTGAGAAAGATCATATCATTATTAAGCCCTTTGATAATCCTAGAGAAGGTTGGGGAAGCCAATTTGCTAAAATGGCTGAACTTGGAGATGATAAGTTATTGATACCTGATGTTTTTGATGAAGAAGAATTCGAAGAATGGAAATAAATCAGTATCAAATAATTATTGTAAACTTAGATCCAACTATTAGAAGCGAGATTAAAAAAACCAGACCATGTGTAGTTATTTCTCCGAATGAAATGAATAAATATCTAAAGACAATAATAATAGCACCTCTAACTACCGCAACAAAGGGTTACCCGACAAGAGTCAAAATAAAATATCAAAATAAGCAAGGTAGAATTGCTTTAGATCAGATAAGGACAATCGACAAGTCTCGAATTGTGAAATTTTCTGACCTTATTTCAGCAAGAGAAATAGAAGCTGTCAAATCAACTATAAATAAAATTTTTGTTCTCTAATTTTCAGATTAGAAATACAATCTAAACCAATTTCTAAATTTATTAAATATGACGAATAACGTATTGGTTTTGCTTCTAATTATTCTATTTAGTACTTCATGTTCTAAAAAACTGAAGACTGTTAATCTTACATCTATTGTAGATGTTGATGAAATAGCCATAGTGAGATCTGACAAAAAGGAAAAGTGTAATTGTGAAGATCCGATAGCATATATACCGGACGATCGATTTCCAGAATTTCAAGATCTTAAGTATGTGAGAGTTAATTTTCACTTTCCCAATGCATCAAATAAAAAGTACAATTGGACAGGAGAAAAAGCGGTCACCTTTTCAGAGAAATTGATTAAATCGTGTAACTACCAATTGATAAATAATATCAAGATGAACTTGCCGGAAGGCAACAATACTCCGGTATACGATGCAGGATATAGAATGGAACTGGAGGAGGATAAGAGCACTTCCTCTGGTATGGCTGTATACGAAGATGTTGATGATGAGAATTGGTACTATATCAAAAAGGGAAAAGGAAAAAATAACTACAGTAAAGCCATCATTAAAAAATTTGCAATTAAAAAAGATAGCTTGTTGAATTTCTTTGCGATGGCATATCCGCCTGATTCATTGAAAGTAAAAGGGTTCAGTAGTGGTCGTGCTGGGATAGCACTTGGAACATCTCTGAAAATCGCTGGAGTAAGAAAGTACACGATTGATGAAGCTTGGAAATTTGCTTCTGTATCTAATCATGAGATAGGTCATGTTTTTGGACTTAGGCACTCGTGGTATAAGAGTGATGGCTGTGATGATACGCCTGTTCATCCGAATTGCTGGCAAAGTGCTGAAAGTGGTAAGTGTGAGGGCGTGATTTCCAATAATATGATGGATTATAATAATATCCAAAGAGCCTTGTCTCCATGCCAGATTGGTATAGTGATGAAAACTATGCATAAGGAAAATGCTCGAGCTAGGGGCTTGGTGAAAAAAGATTGGTGCGAGTATAATCCGAATAAAACGCTTATTGTTAGAAAAGATCTAGAACTCAATCGAGCTATAGATATGAAAGGGGACATTATAGTAGAGAAAAATGTGACCCTTCGCTTATCGTGTAGAACGCATATGCCTGCAGGTGCAAAAATAATAGTAAAGCCAGGTGCTAAACTTATCCTAAACGGAGCGAAGATTCATAATGATTGTGGTCAATCATGGGGTGGGTTTGACATACAATCTAATGGTAGTAAAAAAGGTGTAATTGAATATTTTGGAAAAGTAAAAATAGAAAACCTACCCAATGGCCAAACTGGAGAATCTGATAGTGAATAATCCTATGAAGAATGATTACCTTACAGAGGAAGTATTGGCTTTTATAGACAATAATATCAAAGAGGATCCATATAAATTATTGTTGCAAAATTCTCCGTTTGAACATGTTTCGATGAAGTTTCTAGTTCGTCAAATACAAGGCCGGAAAGTAGCAGCAACCAAGTTTCCATTTCTCCTTGATCACAAGACTTTTATATATCCCCCAAAGGTATCTCTTGAACAAGCCTCATCAGAGAAAATAGCTAACTATAAGGCTGATTTAATAGAAGGCAAGTCTTTTGCTGATTTGACAGGAGGTATGGGTATTGATAGCTACTTACTTGGGAGAAAATTCCAAGAATGTCATTACGTAGAACCAAATAATGACTTGTTTGAATCTACGATAAAGAACTTCAAAGTTCTAGATTATATTCAATGTAAAGGCACGAATAATACTGCTGAAGAATTCCTAAAAGCCAATAAGAAACAATTCGATTGGGTATACATAGATCCATCAAGGCGAATAGAAGGAAATCGAAAAACGAGCATCACAAACTATGAACCGAATATCGTAGCGCTAAAAGATCAATTACTATCTGCGGGTAAAAATGTAATGATAAAATTGTCTCCTATGCAGGATATTTCAGAATGCATATCAGTTCTCGAACAGATCGAATATGTATGGGTGATTAGCATCAAAAATGATGTAAAAGAACTACTACTACAACTTGGAAATAATAAAAACAATAACCCTCAAATAAACGTAGTAGATCTCGATAAACAATCATCTAGCTACCAAGCACAATATCTAGAAAGGATCGTAAATGTAGATTGTAGCACTACTAAAAAGTACATCTACCAACCTGCAGCAGCACTTGTCAAATCAGAGTTACATAATAGGAATGCGGCCTCTTTGGGTTTTGAGAAGCTGCACCCTAATACCCAATTATATACTTCTGATAACTTGGTCCAATCTTATTTTGGCCGAGTATTCGAGGTAAGAGCTGTTGTTTCTTCTAATAGAAAGGAACTGAGAAAACATCTGCCTAATATGAAAGCAAATGTAATTGCGAAGAACTACCCACTGAGTCCTCAAGAATTAATTTCAAAATTAAAGATCAAAGAAGGAGGGGAAGATTATCTATTAGCTTTTACCGATGTGTCGAGCAAGAAAGTATTGACCGTCTGTGATAGATTGAAGTAGTCTTATTAATTATTTAGCCTATTTGTGTTTTATTTCTAATTGAACTTAGTAGTTCATAGAGTTCAGATGGATTGAATGGCTTACTTATATGACCATCCATTCCAAATTCAGTTATTTTATTTTTTACATTCATCGAAACGGATGCAGACAATGCAAAAATTGGTATTGTTCGGTTATGTACGGTCGTGTTTTGTCTAATTTCTCTAGAAGAATCAAAACCATTCATTACAGGCATTTGCAAATCCATTAAAACTAGGTCATATTCTTTCTTGACTGCCATCTCAATAGCTATTGCACCATCTAATGCTATATCATAGTCTATATCCCATTTTTTTAAGAATCGCTCAATCACTAAAATATTCATTTTGTAATCTTCAACAACAAGAACACTTAGTCCTTTCAAACTAGAAAACGGTTGTAACCTATTGCCATAGTTAGGCTGCAGATCAGAAGATTTTTCACTTTTTTCAAATTCGACTTCGAATGAAAAAGTGGACCCTTCGCCTTCTGTACTTTCGACTTGTAATTTAGAATCCATTATTTCCAACAACTTCTTGCAAATAGCAAGACCAAGGCCGGTCCCACCATACTTTCTTGTGGTGTTCGAATTAGCTTGTGTAAAAGATTCAAATATTTTATCAAGTTTATTAACGGGGATACCTATTCCTGTGTCAATAATTTGAAATAAGATTACAACCTTATCGTCAGTTTGTGATGAAACTTCGATATCTAATGTCACCTTCCCTTCTTCTGTGAATTTCACAGCATTATTGACTAAGTTGGTTAATATTTGAAACAATCGCATACTATCTCCCTTCAGAACATCCGGAAGCTCATTGTCTTTTTTAATTCGGAAATTAATCCTTTTCTCTTTGGCTTTTTGCTGAAATACCTTTTGTAAGCCTTGTAAGATGTTTTCAAGACTGAAGTCTCGGAGTTCTAATTCTAATGCACCTGATTCTATCTTATTAAAATCGAGTATGTTATTGATCAAACCTAGGAGATGCTCAGACGAGAACTTTAATGCATTCAAGTTTTCAAGTTGCTCTTCTTTGTGATCTTCGAGCAATAGGATATGACTTATTCCTATGACCGCATTCAAGGGTGTTCTTATCTCATGAGACATTGTTGACAGAAACTCTGCCTTAGCTTTATTGGCTTTTGATTCCTTATCTCTGGCAAGAATGAGATCGTTTTCAACAGCCTTTAGCTTTGTTATATTTACAATACTTCCAATCGTACCTTCGTACCATCCATTATTGCTTACTACTTTTAGGACAACAGATGCCCAGTGTTTCTCTCCATTATGATTGACATACCTTACAACTCTCTTAATTGTCTTATCTTCTAGTTCTTTGAAAACCACATCTCCAAAAATACTTTCATTGGATTCTTTTCCAAAAAAATCAGAATAGTGTTTGCCTAGACTTTCCTCCACTGTAAGTCCAGTAAACTCTTCCCATGCAGGATTTAGGTATGTCCAATTTCCATCAATATCAGTTTCGAATATTATTTCATTGATATTGCTTACTATTCTGTTGAGCTGATTTGTGAGAGTCGTTACATTCTGCTGGAGTTTCTTATTGGTTTCAAATAGTTCTAGAGAACTCTTTTCTATGATTGTTTCTAGATGGGCAATATCGTTATCATAATCTTTGTATGCACTTTCAATTTGGGCCAATAGAGGTGCTATTTCTAGAACGTTATCGGGTTCTAAATTTAATTTTTTCAGTTGCCGCCTTAATAGCCTGTGCATCTTTTTCATTCGGTAAATGTAGTTATTGTCATTGTTTGGTTATGCAATGCGCACGCAGTAAATTTATTAAAAGGTGCGATTTCTCCGTATGAATAAAAACCAGTAATGGCTACATCATCATCCAATACATCCGCTACTGCTTCAATCTCTTCTTCAACCAGTTGTTTGAGAACCAATCGTCTTCCCACACAACTCACTAGCAGAGCCAATTGGGATTTATTTACTATAATTTCTTTTGCGATTTTAGCTGACTCTTCTGCTCCATTTATGAGTCTATCTACATTAGCCTTCATGAGTCTTACATATGAACCTTGGTGTATATTCCCTGCAAATGTCAAACTTTGATCCTCTTCATTTACACTTAGGATAGTTCTAACTACGGGTACTACATTATCATCGTTTCTCATACTGAGTGGGAACATTAATCCGGAAGCTGGTAATTCATCAGCCTTTTTGCCTAGAAATGACTTATACAGTTGTAGTGCTGGTTGACCATCTAGTTCATATAGAATGTTTTCACTAGACCTTGTCACCAACCTTTCGACTCCAAAACTATCCCATCCTCCCTGAGATCCAAATCCAATTTTAAGTGCTTCGCCGTATAATCCCAACGCAGCGATCTTCTTCGACGCTATCTCTCCATTGGCTACAATAAATGTCTCACCAAAATCGGCAGCATCTCCAGCGAGACCACCAGTAATGCTTACAGTTTCAGGTAGTCCTACATTAAGTCCTTTGACCAGTTCCGCTCCATTCACATTCAACCCATCACTGAGAACTAGGATGTGTCTCAATCCGGCTTCTTGTAAGTCCGCACTTATGACTTCACCAGCCTTATGACTATCTCCATCTACTTTATCCAGATCTAGTGATGTTAATTTAAGTTTTGTGGATTCAAATTTTATGGCTGTTAGAGCAATGGTTTCATCCATTACTTCATGGCCCAGGATTTCTCCTGATGTAGAACATCCAAGCATCATCGAGTTTGGATATTCGGTCGCCAGATTTTGGATTGCTTTTTCTTTATCATTAAATTTTGGAGAAATAAAAAGTAAAAATATATCTGGTGTGAAATCAATTTTCATTTCACTGACTTCTTCACTCTGTTTTACACTCTTTTGAAATAATTTCATTTAATCGGAATTTTCGTAAAATACATATTTATTATGCCTAAATCTTTGATGACATCTGGAGAGGTGTTTATCTCTAGCATAATCACTACATCTAATCCATGTGTAGAACGCAATCGTCGCTAAAATAGTTATTATATTTTTAGTGAATAGTACTTCTGGTTAAATCTAATAAGTGGTTTCTAATTACTCAAGCATTTTGAAAGAGTACATTGAGAGAGTCGCTTGTGAAATAAAACTCCTTAAATCTGCAACCGAAAGAATATTTTAGCTATTTAGTAGTCAATGAGGATATTACTAACTGGAGCGACGGGATATATAGGTAAGAGGCTATTGCCTGTTTTGGTGAAAAACGGTCATCATGTGATCTGTTGTGTAAGAGATATAAATCGTTTCAGTCCTCCTGATTCAGTAAGAGCATTTATAGATATAATCCAAGTGGACTTTCTAGATGAGAGCACTCTAGTTAATATCCCTAATGATATCGACGCTGCCTACTACCTCATACACTCTATGTCTACTTCTAATGAGTACGAAAAGCTGGAAGAACAATCAGCTCAAAATTTCAATAAGGCATTGCGTCGAACATCGGTAGAACATGTTATCTACTTGAGTGGAATAGTCAATGAAGAAAGCCTATCCAAGCACTTGAAATCCCGTAAAAATGTAGAGAATATTTTAAGCGATAGCCAATTCAAACTCACAACACTGAGAGCTGGGATTATAATAGGATCTGGAAGCGCCTCCTTCGAAATCATAAGAGACTTAGTAGAGAAGCTTCCGGTTATGGTAGCACCAAAATGGCTGAATACTAAATGTCAGCCGATCGGAATTAGAGATGTACTCACATTGCTCGAGAAATCATTAATGAACGAAAAAGTCTATGATCGTAATTTTGATATTGGTGGCCCGGATATACTGAATTATAAAGAAATGTTACTTCACTTTGCAAAGTTCAGGAAGCTGAAACGTAGGATATATACGATTCCTATTATGACACCAAAGTTATCTTCCTATTGGCTCTATTTTGTTACATCGACTTCTTATAATCTTGCATCATCATTGGTTTCAAGCATGAAAATTGAAGTAGTGTGTAGGGATACAAAAATAAACGAAATTCTTGATGTCAAACCAGAAACATATAAAAAAGCTTTAGAAAGGGCATTTGCCAAGATAGATAGTAATCAGATTGTCTCTAGCTGGAAAGATTCTCAAGTCAGTGGTGTTATGGAATTCAATATTACTGACTTTGTTGATGTGCCTACTTTTGGATGCTTTACGGATATTCGACAAAAAGAGATTACATCAACAGAAGATGCTATTGCTAAAATATGGGGCATTGGTGGTACAAATGGATGGTACTATGCAAACTTTCTCTGGAAAATCCGAGGATATATGGATAAGCTAGTAGGAGGAGTCGGTCTGAGAAGAGGTCGAACTAGCCCCACATCACTATCCTCTGGAGATGCTTTAGACTTTTGGAGAGTGCTATATGCTAATAAGTCAGAAGGCCGATTGTTATTGTTTGCCGAGATGAAACTCCCTGGGGAAGCTTGGTTAGAATTCAAGATCGTTAATAACAAAGTCGTACAAACAGCTACCTTCAGACCACAAGGAATACTCGGTAGGTTATATTGGTATTCAGTGTTGCCATTCCATGGGCTGATTTTTAAAGGGATGTTAAACGAAATTACGGAACAGAGCTAATGCTTTCGTAATCTCAAAATATATTGTTTGTAATAAGGGAACAGTCCATTTTATAAATCCTCTAAACCCTTTTAATGATTTAGAGGAACCGTCTTACATTTATTAATAAACCTTAAGTTCAGGCTCTAAAGTTGTTGCATTAAATCAATATTTTTTCCAGTAAAGTAAGAAGATAGCTTCTTACTCATTCTTTCAATATTTTGAATGATTCCTTAAGCCCGCCTATACTAGACACTGCGATATAGACGCCCTTTGGGATTGTGGATATATTGAGAACCGTATGTTGTGAGATTATTGGTGCAGAATAAAGTTGCTCACCAATTATAGAATAGATTTGAATATTGTCATTTCCAGAAAATGATGTGTTATCTGTTTTTAAGGTTAGTTCTCCTTCAGTAGGGTTTGGATAAACAATTGTATTTTTTTCATTTAAAACATTAGAAATAGAGGAAATAATAGGGCCACTGTAACAAGCATTGGTAAAAGCGGTGCTGAGTTCTGTACTAGCACTTAAAATGGCCGTAGAGTCCATACAAATACACCTGCCATCATCATTATAGGTTATGTATGGAGCGTCTGTTTCGAAGGCTTTAAAATTACATTGTTCGACGCTTAATGAATCGCCAGATAACATTTGAGATGGATGATTCCAGTTTGAGAAAAGTATGTTTCCCCCAGACCAACGATTAAACCCTTCCTCTTCTATAAAATCACAAGGTTTCAAAAACATTAAATATAATGTGCCTCCAGCTGTGCTACCCGCACCACCTCCATAAACAACTGCAATAGTTCCATCATCTCTCAAATCACCAATAAACGAAATAGAGCGAGAAAACCTTTCATTGGATTGTAATATTAGTCCAAAACCACCTTCATCATTACCTATTCTTTTATAAGTTTTTACAGTTTTATTAGCATTTAAATACAGGATGTAGCCTACACTTTGTTGATTTGCTCCAGTCATTAAGTCAGAAATTCCGTCTCCGTTTAAGTCTCCTACATTACATAATGCATGACCAAATTGAGCACCATCGGAGCCGTTCGGATTAGTAGCTGCTGATAAGGTTTCTGAAAATCCATTGAGCCCTTCAGCAATCTTAAGTTTAGATACTACATCAAGAGAAGTACTGTCCAATGATAACATCCAAATAGCCCCTTTGCCGCCATCTGATCTAAATGCTCCGACAGCCATCTCCTTGGTTCCGTCACCATCTATATCTCCAAGCATAGCTACTTCTCGTCCGCCAAATTGATCTCCCTCTTCTAACCCAATACCAAAACCACCATTAGAAGGATTGATAAGTTTCGTCTGATCATCAATAATAGTTGATGTGTCGTCGAAGAATAGTATTCTTATCGCTCCTATATTGTTTCCATCTAAATCTGAACTAGGATCACAAGCTACAATGTCAATTTTACCATCATTATTTAAATCACCAACGGCACTAATCCCTAAGCAGGCAATGTTCTCATTTTTTACATGGGATTTTACAGTACCATCAGAATTCAAATGGATAATGTAAATAGCTTGATCTTCTGTAAGAGGTGCAGCAACGGCAATGTCTGGAATTCCATCATTATCATAGTCACCAATACCTGCTACTCCATATCCAAAGTTATTACCCTCAGTCAATGTTCCTGTAAATCCACCTTCTAACATAGAAATTTTCTGGTTGGATTGAACCGTGCCATCATGATTCATAAAAAGAATATGTACCGCCCCATTGTTCATGCCACCGTCATCAGCAGTACGAGATCCCACAACAATATCTATAATACCATCTCCATTTACATCACCAACTTTATCATGGTCTTGACCAAAAATATCTCCGCTAGCAATATTGGACTCTAATCCCGCAAGCCCATTTTCAATTTTCACAAACCCATCGGGAGCCCATTGTGTATTGATTTGAGCATTAAGGTTATTTGACAAGAAAAATACTGTAATTAACAGGAAGTTAGGTAGCCTAAGTTTCATAAATCATTTATTCTATGATGAAAGTTAGTTAGACTCACCCGGAGGGTAATGGTTTAATATTATGAATTTATTTTTTATACTTAGTTAGGAATACTTGCTCATCAGATACTGTAATTCTATCATGCTTTGAGGGTGCAATTTTCGAAACAGGATGAAACTAAATGGTTAGAATCATAAAGTATTTATGAACTTATTTAATGTAAGATTAGCGATGGGTACTAATTTCTATTTCCATACCACTTTGTCATTAATATCTCCACGTTTCGAGGGCAGTTCGGGTGCATCTGTATATCCCATATAAAACAAGCCTAAGCACTCCTCATTTTCTGATAAGCCAAGGAACTCAGAAGCATTTAAAATTGACTTTGGACTACTCCAATAACTTCCTATACCTAAGGAAGTACACGTAAGCCACATATTCTGAACCGCACAAGCTAAAGCGGCTCTTTGCTCCCATTGTGGTATAGAAATACTTGGGTCGTCATATAGGCAAAGAGCGATTACACATGCAGATTTTAGAGGTTTTCCGATTGTCTTTTTGTGCTTTATTTCCGAGTATTTTTCGGGTGGAGTATTCTCCGAGTAGTAATCACCAAGGTATTTACTAAGCGTGTGGAGACTAGTCCCTTGATAGATTTTGAATCGCCAAGGTTCAGTTTTCCTATGATTCGGGGCCCAGTTGCCATTTTCTAGAATCTGGAGAATCGTTTCTTTTTCTATGGGACGATCATTGTACATAGCAGGGAAGATCGACCTCCTAGATTTTATCAGTTTTGTGAGTTCTTTGGTGTTCATATTCGGTAAGCTATATTTGCTTGCAAAATTACGAATTCATTTTGGATTTAAAGGTTACAAAATAAAGTGTGTTGCTTACAATTGATAAAAGAGTAGGACTAAATCGTTAGTTTTGTAAATATGAGAACCGATACAATTACTTCATTAACAGTTATTATCTTTCTTTTTACTTGCTTCTTATGGTCTGCGAGCGCATTGGGTCAGACAAGTGAAGAAAATTTTGATTTTGCATTTGAAAATTTAGAATTAGGAATTAGTGCTCTTGAAGTAACATCGATACTAGGAGACCCTATGGATGTCCAATATAACGGAAATTCTTTTGCTTTTCAATATTGTATAAATCTTGAAGGTGATAACAAATACTATGTTGTATCCTTTAATAATTATAAAGTCTCAATTACAGATACCTACTTTATAGATACTTATATATATAATGAATGCGAAAGATGTATATACTGTTTTGATGAAGTTGAATTAAAATCTAATTCCTCAATTGAAGGAGAATTCAACAAAAGAATAGTGAAGAATTTTCAGGTTTCTAGATCTGATTTAATTTTACAGCTGGATTCTATTGGCTCTATAGTTCTTGCTAATCACCTAGTTGGAATGAAAACACCATTGTATACAAACGATATGTTCTCCATACAGACAATAGTTGATTTGATAAATGATCATCCAGATTTTACATTTGTCCTTGTAGGGCATACACACTCGCAAGGTGCAGATGAAGCAAATCTAATTCTGTCAGTAGATAGGGCTGAAACAATGAAGTTATTATTAACTCGAGATTTTGGACTTAATCCTGATAGAATATCAACCAAAGGAGAAGGAGGAACCAATCCAGTAGCGGAGAATCGAACTTCTTTTGGAAGATCCTTGAATCGCCGAGTAGAGTTAAGAATAAACAATGGCGAATTTTAAACTACTGGTGGGAATAAATACACGAGACATAAATGAATTATTACATTTTTAAACCAACTCAAAATAATTTTTAGATTAATCTAAAAATATATTATCTTTGCATCATAATATTCAAAGATGAAGCTTTCCACTGCAGAAGAAAATTACCTAAAAGCCATATTCAAAATATCAGAAAAAGCTAAGAAAAGTGCTAGTACCAATGCTATAGCAAAGCAGCTCTCGACTAGTGCCGCGTCTGTGACAGATATGCTTAAGAGGTTGGCTGAGAAGGAGCTAATAAACTATGAAAAGTATAAAGGCGTAACACTTAAAGTAGCCGGTATAAAACAGGCTACGCAACTGATTAGAAAACATAGACTTTGGGAAGTGTTTTTAGTAAAAAAGTTGAGATTCAGTTGGGATCAAGTACATGAAATAGCGGAACAACTTGAGCATATAGAATCAGAGGAATTGATCATGCGATTGGATGCATTTTTAGATTATCCAAAATTTGACCCACATGGTGATCCGATTCCTAATGCAGATGGGAAGTTTACGATCAGATCGCAAACGCCATTGTCTGATATGCACAAGGGACAAGAAGGAATGCTTGTTGGTGTAAAAGATCATACAACAGAATTTTTGAAGTATCTCAACTCTCTTAATGTGAAGTTGGGTACTATGATTACTGTAATTGATTCTGTACCATATGACGGTTCTATGAGTGTAAACCTCGACAACAAAAATGTCATTATGATCACCGCTACGGTTGCTCAAAATCTATTAATCAGAAAAGTATAATTCGAAGCTCCGATGATTGAGCTTTAGAGACCACGGGAAATAATTAAGAGCGTTGGTTTTAGGAAACAAGCTTTAAACACCCAAGGAGATGATAGAATCGGGCTTAATAAACATTTTGGAGAAATTGACTGGCTTTTGTAGCATTTATTGACTGGCTTTTGTAGCATTTATTGACTGGCTTTTGTAGCATTTCAAAGAAATGCGGGAAACCAGTCAAGAAGAAATGCGGGAAACCAGTCAAGAAGAAATACGGGAAAACGATCAAAAGAGAAACACACGATTAAACATAAATCGTTGATTTTCTTGCCAAAATAAAATTTTAAAAACATGAAATATATAAGTACACTCATATTACTTCTTGCAACTACGTTAGTTGCTACTTCGCAAGGCAAGATAAAAGTTGTGTCATCCGCCTCTATCTTCCAAGATATGGCGATGAATATAGGAGGAGATAAAATAGAAACATTTAGCATTGTACCGATTGGAGGAGATCCACATTTATACGAGCCTAAGCCTTCTGACGCACAATTAGTAAAGTCTGCTAATATAATTCTTGTCAATGGATTAACATTCGAAGGATGGATCAATAAATTGATCGATAATAGTGGTACAATAGCTAAAGTATATACAATCACTGAAGGTGTGAATGTGCTCAAAAGTGAAAAGTATAAAAATGCTGCTGATCCTCATGCATGGATGGATGTCAGCAATGGTTTGAAGTATATTGAAAATATAAAAACAGCATTAATTGAGACTGATCCTGGGAATGCAGTGTTCTATACTGCGAACTATATGAAATACAAAGCCAAATTGATGGAGCTGGATAAGTATATTACTATTGAAATAAATAAAATACCAGAAGCCAAGCGAATGTTAGTAACGAGTCATGATGCATTTGCTTATTATGGAAAGAAGTACAACATCAGACTCAATGCACTAAAAGGAATAAGTACTGAAGCTGAAACTCAAACTTCTGATATGGTTAGAGTAGCTAAAGCGATAAGAGAATCAGGAGTGCCTGCAATATTTATAGAAAGTACAATCAATCCGCAGGTAATACAGCAGATTGCACGGGATAATAATGTAAAAATTGGTGGCGAATTGTTTGCCGATTCTATTGGAGCGGAAGATAGTGAAGGGTCTACTTACATAAAGATGCTTAGACATAATACTGATGTAATTGTCAAGGCATTGAGTCAAAATGAAATGACAGCCACAAAAATTGATTCTGATAATTCTGAAAGTGGTTGGCTAATTTATCTTATTGTAGGATTAGTTATGTTGGGGGCATTAGCATTTGCAGTTACGAAATTTAACAAGTAATGAGGAGTATCGAAGTAAAAGGCTTGTCTGTCAGTTATGAGAAAAAACGTGTATTGACAAATATATTTCTCAATGTAGAAAGTGGAAATGTTTATGGCGTTGTCGGTCCTAATGGGGCAGGGAAGTCAACTTTATTTAAATCCATTCTTGGACTGATTGATATTAATTCTGGTGATATAAATGTACTGGGAAATGATATTGCTGAGGTACGAAAAAGGGTAGCTTATGTTCCGCAGAAGGACGATGTAGATTGGTCTTTTCCTGCAACAGTGATGGATGTGGTAATGCAAGGCCGGTATCCACATAAAAAGATACTACAAAGACTGGATGCAAACGATAGATCCATAGCAATGGATGCCTTAGAAGATATAGGAATAGAAGATTTGGCAGATCGTCAAATAGGTCAACTTTCTGGAGGTCAGCAACAGAGAGTATTCATAGCAAGAGCACTCTGCCAGCAAGCAGAGATCTTCTTTCTTGACGAGCCGTTTGTAGGCGTTGATAATCTGACTGAAGAGATTATAATCGGATTATTAAAAAAACTAGCTGCAGATGGAAAAACACTTCTAGTTGTTCACCATGATCTATCTACTGTCGAGCAATATTTCGACAAGGTGATTTTGCTCAATCAAAGGCTAATTGCATACGGAGACACTGAAACAACATTCACCAAAGAAAATATGTCGAAGTGTTATGGGCCGCAACTTGCTATCTTGCATAAAACAGGAATGATAGGTTAAGTTACACTTCAAAACTATAATGCTGGTTGAGCGAAGCCAAAGCCCAAAAAAAACACAATGCTGGCAGAGCGAAGCCGAAGCCCAAATATACAATGTTGGCTGAGCTAAGCCGAAGCCATACGTCAAAAAATGTACTTTAGTCATCTAATACATCAAAGACCTACTGCAGTAATTCTTTTATAAAATAACATCAGATCTCATCGCAGACCTGATATCAACACTCATTTTATAAAATCGAATTACCTATGAGAAAACGCAGAAAAATGCCCGAGCTTAACGCTGGTTCAATGGCGGATATAGCATTTTTACTTTTAATATTTTTTCTAGTTGTCACGACTATAGCCGAGGATAAAGGAATCCCAGTAATCTTACCAGAATACTATGATGGCCCTCCTGGTCCAGTAGCAATGAATAATGTTCTCAAAATATTGGTAAATGGGAACGACGATCTTTTGGTGGAATCAAAACCAACAGAAATAGAAATGATGAAAGCCATCGTAATCGATTTTGTCAATAACCCAAGGCGAGAAAAAGACAAACCTATCACTTCTGAAAAGGCCATCATTTCTCTCCAAAACGATGTCAATACCTCATATGATACTTACGTGAAAATATATGCTCATATCCATGAAGCGTACTTAACGATGCGAAACGAAATGGCTCAAGTTCAATTCCAATCTGACTATGCAAAGCTAGCGGTAGCTCAAAAGAATGTTATCCTCAAAAAATACCCGATGAAACTCAGCGAAGCGGATCCGTTCAACATATCAATGAGTCAATAATTCACCAATTCAAAATCTAATTTTATGCCATTCAAACGAAAGAAAAAAGACAGTCCGGAAGTATCCACGGCCTCTTTACCTGATATTATATTCATGTTATTGTTTTTCTTTATGACTGTGACTGTACTTAGAACAGCGGCTGCTCAAGTGACGATAGAATTACCAGAGACAGCATCTGCGATAAAGGTCAATCATGAAGCATCAGAATACAACATCTATATTGGTGCTGAGCTCGATAGGGAAAATCCAAAAGTTCAGATCAATGAATATCTTGTTTCTATGAAACAATTTGATCAAATATTGGAGTCTATCTCAAAACCACTCATGGACTTCGAAAAAATGGAAGTCCCAATCTACCTTAGAGTGGATCGAAATGTAAAGATGGATATCGTATATGATGTCAAACTTCTACTGAGAAAACATGGACTAAGAAAAATCAATTATATTGTAAAGAAGGTTCGGAGAGCTGAAACTAAATAATTAAAAACGAGTCCGTCTTTTTGAATTTCCAGCACTGTACAAAGATCGCAAGGGCCGAGCATAAACAAGGTTCGAAGTGCAGAACGTATTTGATTCGTAAATATTGGCTCTATAACGAATCGTGCGTGGAAATTAGGTTCGCAACATTGTGTAAGTAGAGATGATATTAAACATTGACTACAGAGTAGTCAGATTAAGTTAGAAGTAAAATGAGATTTTGAATGTCGATCCAGTCAGGATCTGGCAATGACATATTAGCTTCTTTCATTGATTGTAAATTTATTGGTTTCAATAAACCACATATCAATTTAAGAATGAATATTTGAATTAATTATTTATTTGAAACGATGTCTAGTTTTAGATAATAGTCCGACTTCTCTGAAGTCGCCATACTCTAAATCATCATTTTCTAACATAGTTGGACTTCTCTGAAGTCCTTTAGTTAATTACTCACTCATTTCGTTATAACGCCTAAATATTTCT
>CALKXE010000258.1 GCA_938003955.1 uncultured Saprospiraceae bacterium
TAATCATTTCCTCAGGTGTCTAAGCTAATTTCTGACTCAATAAATAATCCCGATAGCTATCGGGATAAGGGCAATAGATATTGATCTCTGAACCTTAATTTTTTCCTCTGGTCTCCAAAGCTTAGTCATCGGAGTTTCATAACTGTAATTGCGTAATTAGTGAATTAATTGTTTAAACCCAATGAATTCATAGTATCAAGATTTAAATATCCAATAGGAAGATTATTATCTTTCTGATATTCTAGAACCAATGACATCGTAATCAAATTAAAATGACCGTCTGAAACCATATCGTATCCTTTTGCTTTCAAGGCAAATCGAATTTCTTCATATAGCTCATCTGTAATATCTTCAGAGCAAACTATTTCTTTCCATTCGTTCCGTTGGTTTACTTTGTATGGTACCTCAGGTCGATATATAAATGGTTTGAAATTTTTCTGTATTACTGTATCAGCGATATAAATTTGGGCCGTTATTTCTGGCACTTCAACGATACACCATATTAAACAATCATCTGGCTTTATTGATAAACAATTGATAAAATCAATTTTCTGTATCCATCTAGTAGTTTCCTTTTGCAGAACAACTTCAATTTTCTTGATCCCAATCGCATTTTTATCAGTTCCTGCATATTCTGAAATTTGACTGTCGTTTGGATTTGGTAAATCAATTACCCAACAAGGAGCAAAACATTTATCAGAATCATTAGGTTTTTCACCCAGCTCATTTGACATGTTTATATTTTGCTCTAGCAAATCCCACTCTAATTCTATTCTCTCGTAATTTTGGCTTTTTAACGTAATACATGAGAATATACATAGGGACATAACAATAGACATAATAACTCCCCTCATATAATTGGTGTATTGAATTACACAAAGATAAAAAAAATAACCCCTTCCTTCAATTGGCTATTAAATGTTAAAATAATACAGAATCGACATTAAATCAACATTTTACCTATTACAATAAATTATAATATGTATATTCGCCTTTCGGTACTATATGATTGGTCTCAGATTAGTATCTCAAAATTAAAAAATAGAAAATTACAATCCAATGGCTAAGATATTAATCGTAGATGATGATAAAGGTATCCGTAACACACTGCGAGAAATCCTTCAATTTGAAAAGTATACTGTAGACGAAGCTACAGATGGACTAGACTGTCTTGTAAAAATCAAACAAAACAAGTATGACGTCATCATAATGGACATCAAAATGCCAAAGATGGACGGTATGGAGGCAATCGAAAGAGTTCAAATATTGAGCCCTGAGACTCCTGTTGTCATGATCTCTGGTCATGGAAATATCGATACAGCTGTCGAAGCTGTAAAGAAAGGAGCATTTGACTTCATCTCTAAGCCGCCAGATCTTAATAGACTACTCATAACTATCAGAAATGCGATGGATAAGTCGGAACTGATAGACGAAAAAAATACCCTTCAGAAAAAAGTATCCAAGAAAGGCAAGAAAGTACAAGAGATCATAGGTAGCAGTAAAGCAATATCTGCAATCAAAGACACAATCGAACGTGTCGGTCCTACTGACGCTAGAGTTCTTGTAACGGGACCTAACGGATCTGGAAAAGAACTAGTAGCAAGATGGTTGCATGAAAATAGCCCAAGAAAGGATAACAACATCATCGAAGTCAACTGTGCAGCTATTCCATCAGAATTAATAGAAAGTGAATTATTTGGTCATGAAAAAGGATCGTTTACTTCAGCTCACAAATTGAGAATTGGTAAGTTCGAATTGGCAAACAATGGAACTCTATTTTTAGATGAAATAGGTGACATGAGTCTTTCTGCCCAAGCAAAAGTACTTCGTGCACTTCAAGAAAGTAGAATCACAAGAGTTGGTGGGGACAAGGAAATCCAAGTCAACGTAAGAGTAGTAGCAGCCACTAACAAAGACCTCGAAGCAGAGATTCGTAAAGGAAATTTCAGGGAAGATTTATATCATAGATTGGCAGTAATTCCAATTCGAGTTCCTGGATTGAACGATAGAAGAGATGATATCCCTTCACTTATCGAGCACTTCATAGATGGTATCTGCAATGAATATGGAACGCCGGTGAAGAAAATAGAATCTTTAGCAATCAAAGATCTGCAGAAAGTAAACTGGACAGGTAATATCAGAGAACTAAGAAACGTAGTAGAAAGACTTATTATATTAAGTGGAAAGACAATCACAAGGTCTGATGTAAGTACACACGTTGTTTCAGCGGATACAAAAAGACATAACTACAGCGAATTGTTTGACAAGTTTGACAATCTAGACAGCCTCAAGGCTTACATGACTGTAGAATGGGAAAAACATATGGGAATATTGGTATAATCAAATAACCCATCAGTAAAATATATCTTCAAAGCATCTGGCATTAAATTGTCAGATGCTTTTTGTTTTCCAAGCTACTAAATCTCTACCCTCCACTTTAGTATAGGCATCATCGGAAATGAATTTTGTTCTCTGAATTCTTGTGGATCATATTCGTTATCATACACGTATGTGTAAAGTAGATTCTTTTGATTATAGACATTTTGAACGCCCAATGTGAGGTTACTCTTAACCTTTCCCCAATGCCAAAATGTAGAAAATGAGGCTGATAACTTATGATTGTTTGGTAGTCTAGCATCATTATAGAAATCACTTAATTGGTCAACAATAGCGCCCGACTCCTTTCTTTCTATTGGCGAGAATTCTTTATCAATAGAATATAAAGTATGTGGTCTTCCTGAAGCATAATACCAATCCAGAGAAAGCCTAAATCGATTAGTCAACTTTGTATTGACAGCTATATTGATTGCGTGAGGAATCGAATAATCAAATGGATAAATAAACTCACCATAATCACCATAATAATCAGTGTAACTGGCTGTGTAAGTAGACCTAAAAGTGAACCTATCCGCTAATGAAAATGTATAGTCCAATTCAACACCAACACTTTTTGCATCCGCCAAAAAAGTATCTTCTTCCCAAAAAGATGTTTCAAGATTTGTAATCCATGGTAATACCTCAATAGTATCAATTACAACCAGTCCCAATTGTTTCTTATAATAAGCTGCAGCTCTAAAGCTATGATTTTTATGATGGAACTCGCCAAACAACTCTGCCTGATAAGATCTGGCTGGAGGAGTCCCCTCTGTACTTGGCAGCCATATGTCACTAGGGTATCCATTATCTCCTACTGTGAGCAGGTGCTCATTTTGTACAAACGTACCTATAGATCCACCAAAACTAATCTGATCAGAGACTTTGAATAGCGATTTCAAATAGCCGAAAACATTGGTATATGAAGCATTTAATTCATCGCCTTCATAAAATTCTACACTCCTAAAATGGGAGGCATATATTCCTGATTCAAATAGAATAGAATTGTTGACCCTATATTTATCTGTCAAATAAAGGGTTGCTTCCTGCGCTTCGAATAAACCAAGTTGCGTTTCAGTTAACTGGATATCTTCACTCAATGGGACAGAGGTATCTATATTGTCAGGCTTATCTTCAAAAGCCAATACACCTCCTTGATAATCCTTATGTCCAACCGTAATTCCATATTTGATCTCATGATCATTGGTATTCGTCTGAAAGTCCACCTTGAAATCATAAGTCGTAATACCCGAATCAAACTCCACTACATCCCTATAATATTCTGGCACAGAATAAGTAAAATCATCAGACGTATAAAGAAAATCGTTTTTAAAATCATATTTATAAGTAGACATTTGAATATTCACAAACGTACTAGACCCCATTAATATGTTATACCTAAGTGCCGCCAATTGGTTTTTCCAATCAATTTTTGAGCGTTCATTTATACTCAAAAAAACCTCATCATAATCGATAAATTCAGACACAAAATCATCAACATAACTATCCGTCGCTCTATATAGACTAAGGTATAATCGCTGATTATTACTAATCTTTCCATATAGTTTCAGACTAAAATCATCAAAGTAGAAATTAGATTCTCCTACTTCAAATTTTTTATCCTTACTTTTTCTAGTTAACGATTTTACAAAAGGATCAATGTGAGTTCTACGTCCAGAAATAAGCATTCCCAGCCTATCTTTAATGAGTGGTATTTCTATTTTTGCTTGACTGGCTATTGTAGATACTTGCACATTGGCACTTACTTTATTTAAATCTGGATCCTTGATTCTTACATCCATCACCGAAGACAGCCTGCCAGAATAAGAACCACTAGCACCTGACTTATGTAATCTCGCCTGATCAACTATATTAGAATTAATAATAGAGTATACTCCAAATGCATGTGAAGAATTATAAAGTCTTACCCCATCAAAAAGAATCTGATTTTGATCATTTTTTCCTCCTCTAATGTGGATACCTCCAATACCATCCGGACCAGAATTAACACCTGACTGTCGCACCATGGCTTGAAAGATATCGGGCTCTCCACCGATAGCCGAACTGGCTTGATTCTGATACAATAATATATCCGTCCCCTTATTGAGTTCGATATATCTTCTTTCGTCATTCGAAACTAGAGCATCACTTATCACGACTTCTTCCACACTATTGTCATAGGCTAAACCCAATGTTATCGGCCTATCCATTTCATCAGTTTTGATCGTCTTTTTCAACGTTGCGTATCCTATGTATGAAACTTCAATAGACAAAGAGTCCTCTATCGTCGAAAGTGTAAAATATCCAGAATTGTTAGAGATATCGTATCGGCCATCCTCTACCGATAATATAGTGGCTGCAATAAGACGCTCTCCTGTTGTGGCATCTTCTAGATATCCGTATATTTTATGCTTGACAAAAATAAATATTTGCCCATTCTCAATTTTGAAGTTCAAATTCATGCCATCTACTATAGACTTCAATTGCTTTTCTACAGATAAACCATCTTCAGGGAAGCTAACCTGCTTATTCTCTACTTGTTTTGGATTAAAAATAAGATTGAGTCGGTGCTGTTTAGATATCTCTATCAGTGCATCGTGAAGCAACAACTGAGATTGGGCCGAAATACTCACGGAAGTGAATATTAAACAAATAAATAAAAGAAAACGCTTAGTTACATACTCCATTTGACAAGATCCATTGGGATTCCTGCTGCAAGATATCAATTTTATATTTTTCAGCTATTGGACCCAGAACATCATCTAAAGATTTGCCTACTAAATTGCCACTAAAACTACAGTCTAATAGGTCTTTATTTATGATTACAATTTTTTTATCAAAGATAACAGAGAGCTCCTCTATCACACTTCCCAATTTAGTATCTTTATATTGATACAAACCCTCTCGCCACGAAGCTAGATTATTGAAATTACTGATGATGTCTATTTCGCCATTGGACTTATGATGAGCCTTCATCCCTGCCGTTAGTATCTCAGCTTTCTGTGTTCTTATATCTGTAGTTCTAATCTTTCCCTCTGTAAGATCAATATATGTATCATCCCCAGATTCTTTTACCAGAAAAGAGGTGCCAAGGACTTGTATTTTCACATGTTTTCCATCTACATTAAATGGGCGATCAGCGTCTTTCGAAATTTCAAAATATGCCTCTCCTTGAAGCGTTACATTTCTTTGAGAATCATCAAACTTTTGAATCTTAAGCATGCTTCCTTCTCTCAATGTTACAGTAGAATTATCAGCTAGCGTGTAAACTCCTGCTTTTTCGTAGGTCGTCGTATCATTCTGAAATAAAAATACAGCACCTAGTGCTAAGACCATCACCGCAGCTATAGAGGAAATAATTCGATTCAGTGAAAAGATTTTAGTTGGTGTATCCTTACTAGATTTATGCTCATCTGATCTAATAGGTTTGAGCACACCTTCTTTGTTGACCACCTTATCAAATAGCACATTCGTATCAGCTTCACTTACTAGATTCACGTCATGACCTGATACATCCCATGCATCTTCAATCTCAAAACGTGTATTTGCCAATTGTGAATCTGATGCCGTCGTTTTATTCAACAGATCAAAATCCTCAGCAGATATCTCTTCTTTTAAGTTTTTGTAAACTAATAAAATGTAATCTTCTTCAGTCATTTTTTTTGTTCGATACTAATGGTTTTCATTGTGTTTCATATATCAGGGTTTCCCCCTAACAGAAAACTAATTTTTATCATTATAAATATAATAATCAGTAATTCTCTACGTTTCAGTTCGTTTCTTAGTGTTTTTAGCGCACGAGTCATATGATTTTCAATCGTCTTTTTTGAAATATCCATTATCTCTGATATTTCTTTATGACTTTTACCTTCATTTCTACTCAGTTTGAATACTTCTTGACATTTATCAGGAAGTATTGAGACAATCTCCACTATTGCATTTTTCAAATTACCTGCATCTAGAATTTGATCCGCCGAAGGTGACTTATCTACAGAATCAAAACTATGATCCTCTACATAGTCCATTCTATTGTCTTTACGGATTATCGCCAGACACTTATTAATGACAGCACCTCTAAGAAAAGATTTGACACTTGCTTGGATTTGGATGGTCTCTTTTTTATTCCACAAGTCTGCGAATACGTCATGGATAACGTCTTCTACTCTGAGTCTATCCGTCAGATATCGAGTACCTACAACCATCAGATAATTATGATACTGGGTAAGAAGATCCTTCAAGGATTTCTCATCACCATGCAGCATTTTATTAAATATATCTTTTTCGGCACCCAATTAATATAGACTTGAAAGCGTAAAATATAAAGTTTAAATAAGACTACCTAGAATCAAAGGAATAAGCTGTATTGCATATTATAATTTGAAGTCAACCAAATTAATTTCGTTCTATATAGTATTCTATACAATGGATTCTTTCTTTATTCTATTCTACCCTTCCTCACTGTATTGGGCGGCATTTTCTTTCCAAAATGTTGCACCCAGAACCTTCCATGAATAGCTACAGCCATTTCATTCACCTTTGGATTCATCAGCATTTTGCAATGACTTCTGCTATCTAGCCAGTCTTGAAAGACTTCATTAAAAGATTTCTGACCTTCACCTAGATTTTCTCCTGCCACTTGCCAATCATAACCATATGACTCCAGTCTATCTCCTATGTCATCACCATCAATCGAGTAATGCGCAAAAAAATTATATCGCGTCATTTCTTTTGCATGACCAAGTGCTGATTTATATAGTGTTTCATTCCATGTCAATGGTGTAGTAGCTGGCATGTATCTTCTACCACAAAAACAACCAGTGCTTCTCAGCTGATTTACTTTTTTCAACATCTTAGCGTTAGATGCATCATTAAGATACACATCTAGACTACCAACTGGTTGTATAAAAGGAAGTGAAAATAATATTACTATGTAAAAGTTAATCCATTGCATGCAGCAGAAACGCGTTTATCTATTTTAATATTTTGATTTATGTGTAGCTTCTCTATCAAGCTTCTTGTTCTATTAAATTCGAACAAGCCAAATTTAACAGGTCAAATACTTCTTGAAAATCACCTGTATAGTATGGATCCGGCACCGCCATATTTGACCCAGGATGTGCATAATTGAGCATCAGTTTCACTTTGTCTTCTTGTGATTGATCAATCGATAGTCCAATTATATTCTGGTAATTTTCAGAATCCATCGCTAATATAAGATCAAATTCCTTAAAATCACTACCAGAAAACTGTCTTCCTCGTTGACCGGATATATCCATTCCGTTTTCTTTTGCAATAGCTATGGATCCTTTATGAGGCGGAGCTCCAATATGCCAACTACTCGTCCCTGCAGAATCTACTGACCAATTAAGGTTGGCATTTTCTATTTTCGATCTTAAAATACCTTCCGCCAATGGTGATCGACAAATATTCCCTAAACACACCATCAATATCTTCATAATTACATTTTAATCTTAAAAAGATAACAGATTAGGCTTCTATCAGTTCACTTACCAAGCCTTCTTTTAAAGCGTACGGAGATACTAGAAGTCTCTTAGGTTTTATAATCTCTATTGCTTTGTTTATCAATATCATAGCTACGACGATGAGCTTCACTCTTGATTTAGGTAATCCGTCAACATCCAATCTTTCCGTTACAGAAGAAGAAATTATCTTTTTAGATATAATAAAGTAATCATCCAATGATATTTCTGTCAAAGAGTTGGTAGTCACTGTATCACCATTCATTGTCTGTATCACTTCAAAAGATCCAGAAGCTCCAATCAAGGCATCGACAGTTATTTCAGAAACAAATGATTTAAGAGGTTTTAATTTTTGATCAATAAATTCAGTAATGTATTCTATATCTTCTTCATTACATGGATCATTCATCTTTCTAATGTTATGCAATACCCCAACACCAAGATTAAACGATTGAGACCATATCATTTGCCCTTTTTCTACAACAATAAACTCTACACTTCCACCACCAACATCAATTATGACGTTACATTTTTCATTTGACTCGATTAGTTGACTCACTCCTTTATAAATGAGTTCTGCCTCTCTAATTCCATCAATCACTTCTACATGTATTCCGAGATCCTCATTTACCCTATCCAAGAAGACAGAGCTGTTACCTGCCGATCTTAATGCCGAAGTCCCAATTATTGAATATTGATTTACATTTCTTTCTTTAAGAATCTTTTTAAATTTGCGAAGAGCGTTTAATCCCTTTTCCATTGAAGAAGCGCTGAGTAGCTCTATCCCATTCTCTGCTAAACCAACAAAAGTTCTTTCTTTGAAGACTGGAGCATAGTCCCCATTTTTTTTTATCTCTACAATTAGTAAATGGAAGGTATTAGAACCGAGATCTATGACTCCAAACTTATTGTCCATTCGAAACTTGCTTAGACATTTTCTGAGATTGACTGATGATGTTTTTATAAAACTTGATTCCTCCTTCTGTTAATCTATTTCCATATATAGGCTTCTCATCTTTTAAGAATACATAACCAATACAACCTTCTGAGAAGTATAGATCAGCTTCATGGACTATCTCACCGTCGATATGAAAAAACTCTCTTCCAATCGCCTTGCATGTAACAGGTAGATAATCCAATGCAACAGATGATATCAGTTTCAAATTTGAATGGATGCTTGGTTGATTATCCTGACTAAGTGAAAATGGAAGATCATAAAAGATATAATCTACATATGTAGTTTCATTATAAAGTCTTACCATTTCGGCTTCAGGCAAGCTTTCCAACTTAAATTTTGACGCTACTTTCGGTGTATCCTTAACTATAGGTTTAGGGGCAGAATCTTTGTTAGAGTCTGTTTTACAGGATATAACTAATACTACCGCTAAGAATAATATGATCGCTCTCATCATTGCTATTTTTTATATTTAATCGCAAAGTATGCTTTTATGCACTGAAGTGGAGTAAAAAAGATCCTAAATTTTGACTACCCCACCGCAAGCGGATGGAGCATTCGCCAAAATTTCTCCAACATAAAGGCCGGAAATCGAATCTTTTTTGTGGTAAGGGGTTTTATGCAAAACATCTTTTTTATAACCCCGACGCAAGCATCAGAGAATTTAAGTATTAAAAATCATAGATAAATTAATATGTATTTGTTTGTTTCACAAAGTATAGCCTGTCCTATCCGCTGCTAAAATAAAAGAGATATACAAAAAATAAAATCCTCTTTAACTTTAAAAAACCTAAGCAATAGAATAATAAAAAACGGCTTCTAATTTCAGACTAGAAAGAATATTCTGTCCGAATGGTTATCCAATAACTTATTGCATTATTATCATTTATACTGTTAAAAGCACGGTTGTAACGGACACTCGTTCCTATATTTTTAGTAAACTTATAATCAACGCCTATTAAATAACCTATATTTTTCCGTTCGTAGGTGTCAATGTCCTTACTTACCACTCCATTTGATGAATCTACAGCAAATAAGTATGAAAAATTAAGCCCAGCATGTGCACTCACTTTGTGATATCCTTCATCTGCAATAAGCCAATCCATTAAGTTAGCGTATATGGGAATTTCTAGATACTTAAGGTCCGTAAAGCTGCTTGCTTGATTACCAAATCCAAATCCTGCATTACTTCCTCTTTGACTATAAAGCATTTCTAGATTGATATCAACGTTATTCTTTATAGGATAGCCCAACTTTACACCACCGGTAAGACCAAGTTTATTGAAACCAGCTAGGTTATCTCCATCGATCTGTGCTAGATTAAAACCAAACACTGCACTTCCCTTAAATCTTTGAGCGTCTACAGTAGTTACGCCTATCAAAAGGAAAAAAACTAGGACTGGTATTAACTTTTTCGAAAATTGAGTAATATTAAAATCCATCATACATTTGATTATCTTATATTTGTGTTATAATATCTAAAAGTCACAATGCTAAACTTCACAAAGACAACGCTTCAAAAGTTAGAATTGATCTTCCAAGAGCAAGATTATACTATTCGTTACGAAAAAGGAAACTTTCAAAGCGGTTATTGTATTGTCGAAAATAATAAAATTTTGATTGTCAATAAATTTTTTGACACAGAAGGTCGAATCAATTGCTTGTTAGACATACTTTCACTCATTGTTGTTATGGAAGAATTATTAACACCAAAGAGCAAGGAATTTTTTAGAAAAATACTAAAGAGTCAAGAATATAAGATTAAGCAAGTAGCTTAACTCAATTGTCTATAGTGATCACACGAAGTGACGGCATCACTCCAAGCGACACCATCACTATATTAATTATATTTGCAAAATGTTATCAACCATTATTATAATTCTCATCACTTTAGTTCTGTCAGCCTTTTTTTCAGGATCAGAAATTGCATTCATCTCAGCTAATAAACTGGGTATCGAGGTGATGAGAAATAAAGGAGATAAAAGAGGACGAATCTTAGCCAATTTCTACGAGAAACCAAAAGGGTTCCTTAGTACTATGTTAGTCGGTAATAATATATCTTTAGTCATCTTCACAATCTTCATGACAAAGTTGATAGAACCGTTACTGACTCCACCATTTGAAGAAGAATCAAAGTTTCTCCTAATTATAGTTACCCTTATTATCACACTAGTCGTTTTGATATTTGGAGAATTCCTACCTAAGACACTTTTTAGATTATATGCCAATGAGATCTTATACCGATTCAGCTATCCTCTTAGCTTTCTAAAGTGGATATTAATGATTCCTGCAACTATCATGACAGGATTATCAAACTTCTTACTGAAATCAATCTTCCGAATATCAACAGATGAAGTAGAGAATGTACTCACAAAAATTGATCTCGAACATTACATAAACGACTCTATTTCAGAAGAAGAAACCTTCGATAAAGAGATTCTTACCAATGCACTTAATCTAAAACAGGTGAAAGTCAGAGATTGTATGATTCCTAGAAATGAAATCATACATATTGATGCAAAAGATAGTCTTGACGATCTGCTTGAGATATTTAGAGAAGCTCGACTGTCTAGAATAATCGTAAAAGATGGAGACATTGAGAATGTAATAGGATACATACACCATCAACAATTACTCAAAAATCCTAAAAACCTAAAGAAGACCATCATGCCGATCACATACATCCCTGAGGCGATGAATGTTCAGGACTTGATGATGAATTTCATAAAAACGGGGACCTCTTTAGCGTGTGTTGTTGATGAATTTGGTGGAACAGCTGGACTAATAACATTAGAAGATATTCTAGAAGAAATATTCGGCGAGATAGAAGATGAACATGATGATGAAGATCATTCTGAAGAAGTAATATCAGCAACAGAATATAGATTTGCCGGTAGACTTGAGATTAGTCAGCTCAATGAACGATACGAAAACATTGATTTTCCTGATGGTGAATATCACACACTTTCAGGATACATCGTCATGACTCATCAGACCATCCCAGAAGAAGGGGACGAACTAGATCTAGACGGCTACAAATTTATATTCGAAAAAGTATCAGATACTAAAATCGAGACTGTGAGAGTGATCGTCCTACCTAAGATTTTGGAAGAGTAGTACTCTATTATGAAACTCCTGAAATCATGTGAGTCTGACTAGACCTCTTTATTACATTGACTACTGATCGTCACCCTACTTTAGACTGCATCAAACGGCACATCGATCCTAGCCCCAAACTAAAAACCCATAAATCCTATCCAAAGAATTATATCTTTACGATACACCAAGCACAAACCAAATGTTCAAATGGATTTCTAATATCGGCCCTGGCACATTGATAGCTGCCGCTTTTATAGGTCCCGGCACAGTTACAGTATGCATTGCTGCAGGAGTCACTCATGGCTTTGATCTCTTATGGGCGATGGTATTTTCGATCCTAGCAACAATGGTTCTTCAGGAAATGTCAGCGAGAATTGGACTGGTTACAAATAAGGGACTTTCAGAAATTATACGGACAGAAATTAAACAACCAATTCTCAAAGCTCTTTCAATCATCTTAATCCTTTCAGCAATAGTGATAGGTAATGCAGCATACGAAGCTGGAAATCTATCGGGAGCGGTGATGGGGCTTGATGCGTTAGGAATATTTAAACCTGATATAGGATTTAATCCATTAAGTTTACTGGTTGGAACAATAGCATTTGTGGTATTATATATAGGAAATTATAAACTGATTGAGCGTCTTCTAATTGCGATTGTGATATTGATGAGTGCTTCATTCCTACTGGCAGCTATATTAACAAGACCATCAATAAGTCAGATATTAAGTGGGATGTTCGTTCCTACAATGCCGAGAAAAAGCACACTAGCGATAATGGGTATCGTAGGTACAACTGTCGTACCTTATAACCTGTTCCTCCATGCTTCATTGGTAAAAGAGAAATGGTCTGGCAGCGCACATTTAGGCGCTGTCCGAAAAGATTTATACATATCTATATTTTTAGGTGGCTTTATCTCATTGATGATTATAATTGCTGCGGCATCATTGCATGGCAAGGGATTATCAATTACTAATGCGTTAGATATGGCTCAAAGCCTCGAACCACTGCTTGGCAAATCAGCTAGATACATGATTGGAATTGGCCTTTTTGCAGCGGGTTTAACTTCCGCTATTACCGCGCCATTAGCTGCCGCATACGTATGCACCGAAATCCTAGATTGGGACACGGATCTCAAGAGTCCAGCTTTTCGAGGAGTGTGGATATTTATATTAATAATAGGAATATTATTCTCTAGTATTGGATGGAGCCCAATTGTCATTATCAGATACGCACAATTTACCAATGGGTTATTACTACCTATAATTGCAGGATTTCTACTATGGATTGTCAATAAGAGATCTGTACTTAAAAATCATAGAAATAATACATACCAGAATATCATAGGCCTATTTATATTAGTCGTAACAATTGCATTAGGCGTTAAGAGCATATGTGCCGTACTTCAGATTCTGTAAAGCCTGAATTTTTAAATAAAAAGATTCTTGAATAAAATGAAAAGAGTAAATAAATGACAATTAAAAAATACACCCTATTTTGTTTATGTGTAGTATTTCTTTCAATCTCTTGTAACAAAGAAAAGGACAAGCTCATTCAATCCTTTGACACCGTCTATCAAGATGTATTAGATTCAAAATTTGACAATATAGCCAAATCTCTTAATGATGAATCTTTAGAATTTCAAAATAAAATAACAAATCCAACTTATCTTAATATTGACAGCATCATCGTAATGGGAAAAGAATATAAACTCCCCTATATACTTACCGAGTATCTCGCCTTCAATGGTGACAAGGTAAAAAATGGTGAAACAGTCGAAGAATTCTATCGATATCTAGGCGCTCAAGATGTATCCTTTTTTAGTTTCCAAGATGGTTATTATATAGACAAGCCGAAATTAAAAAAAGGGAAAGAAAATTTTGTTGCCATAATAAAAGAAGAGATGTCTCAAAGCAAAAGAGGTTGGGTAAAGTTTACTGGCACTGAAACTGGCGAATATAAACTAGATCTACTCTACACTCTGAAACTTCATGAAATCAAGAGAAAAAAGAAAAATACTAACCTCAGGAATCAGCATCAAGAACTTAAATCACAAGGGGAGTATTTAAGATTCTTCTACTGGCAAAACAGCGGAGAGAATAACTCAAAGTTCGAAACAGAGCAACTCAATTTAGAAAAAAGCATGAGAGAAGGTCGAGCCGAAACCATTACCTCTTATGAAAATCGTGGATTAAAAGATAAACCGACTGCAAAGTAACTAGACATTCTAACTACTTTACTATACGTTTCCAACCAAATCTTATCCCAATTAGCAGTACCACAAACAGTATTGCGAAATAAGAAAATGGGATAATCGTTATGGCAAATATGTGAGTCTTTTCCAAAATCCACATGAATGCTATTAGAGCAAACAAGATCATAATGAGTCCCCCTAGCTTTTCAAAACCAGGGACTTGGTCTAGTTTGACATTTTTCTTTATTAACCAAAGAGTAAGCACCATACTTATAATTGGTAAAACCTGTGTATAGAGATTCACATCATTGACACGTTGACGCTCAAATAGGAATAGATATACATTAAGAGTAATTGCAAATATACCAGGGATACAGGTCAGATACACAAGAATCGAATAAAGTTCTTTCCAAGGGCTTACTGCACCTTCGTTTTTTCCAAAAATTGAAGCAAGAAAAGCCGTCAATGGAACAGAAACGAATAAAAAACAAACTACCGCAGGATTATCAGATAGTGCTTGAAAAAAATCACCTAATGTCATAGTTTCTAATTAAGCCTCAAATATAGCTTTCTTTCATGATTACAATAATCAATATGTAAAGAGTTGGCTTACAATAACTGAAACTTGGATTTTTTTAAATGTTTGAATTAAGAAAGAAAACAAACATGAACGGGCATTCCTGAATAAGAATCCATAGATGCTTCGCTTACAGCGTTTTATTAGTCAAAATATGCATTATTAAGAGATTACTATTCTATGTTTTTGAATTTAATGTATAAAATTTTGAATTAGTACGGAAACAACCATACTAAGAATGGCATCTATATTTTAAAATATTGTAAATGAATAGGTTAAAATGAACATTAATCGTTTTTTTATCACAAAAAAGTAGTGAATTATTTCCATTATTCACTTTTATTGCGAAATTTGCCTCGCTTTAGAAAAAAGAAGCAAAAATTTGGTCATAACTAATTCAAAACCAAAGTATTAATGAGAAAAGCAGATTTAGTAGCAACGATATCAGAGAAAACTGGAGTTCCTAAGGTAGACGTCTTAGTAACTTTAGAAATGTTTTTTAAAGAAGTAAAAAACTCTCTTGCAGGAAGTGAAAATGTATATATCAGAGGATTCGGATCTTTTGTTATAAAGAAAAGAGCGAAAAAAATTGGTAGACATATCAAAAAGAACGAGGCAATTGAAATTCCAGAACATTTCATTCCTTCATTTAAGCCTGCGAAAGTATTCGTAGAACAAGTAAAAGAAAACGTAAAAGAATTACCTTCTGAAGCGGCTGGTAAATAAATCTCTCTTGAACAAGTAACTTAATAGCAACAACAAAATCTATTGGCAATGAATATAAGTAAAACACAGTCGATTCTTGTTGTAGCTGCAATAGCTTTGTTCTGTTTTATATATTTTGGAATGGATACGATTCCAAAAGAACAAAAAGCAGCAGAAGTATCTAGAGCAACTAATATAGAAGCTACAGGTATTCAAAACATCGTAACTAGTGCTAAAAAAACACTCTCCAAAGATCAATTGAATATCATAGAAGCACTGCAGACAGAATATCATGACGCCGAATCGGATGATGATAAAATCGAACGTGCAAAAAGTATGGCATCAAAATGGTATGAATATGGAGTACCTATTGTATCGGGATATTTTGCGGAAGAAATAGCAAATATTCAAAACACCAAGGAAGCTTGGTCAATAGCTGGAACTACTTACCAAATAGGTATGAAGAACAGCGGAGAAGAGAAGGAAGTTCTTTTTGCAAAAGGAAGAGCTGTAAAAGCATTTGAAAATGCTATCAGTTTGTCTGATGATAACATCAATGATAAGATAAATCTTGCATTGATCTATGTAGACAATCCGGATACTAACCCAATGCAGGGAATTCAAATGTTATTAAAGTTGAACGAAAACAATCCTGATAACGTTCAGGTGTTGAATCAGCTTGCTAGACTCGGTCTGAGAACAAATCAAACCGAAAAAGCAATCCTACGATTGGAAAAAGCAATAAGCTTAGAACCAGAAAATAATAACTCAATATGCCTTTTAGCTCAGGCCTATGCACAAGCAGGGAATGAATCTAAGGCTAAGGAGTTTCAAGATAAGTGCAAAAAATAATTAATAATTTTAAAACTCTAGACTATGCCGTGCGGTAAGAAAAGAAAAAGACATAAGATCTCAACTCACAAGAGAAAGAAGAGACTTAGAAAGAACAGACATAAGACAAAGAAAAGATAATAATCTAGACAGTCTATATTGCTTGATGGTATTGTAAATATACCATCAAGCACTTTTTCGTTATGTAAAGTAGCTTAGAAGAAAGAAAAGTGATGATTACTTGGGCTCAAGTTAAATGAGCAACCCTAATTAATATAATTTTTTAGATAAATTATATGTCTGATAGATACAGAGATGTATCACATAAAAATCAAATCGGACAAAAAGAAATCCAAACATAATTCTAATTGTAGCCTCCCATAAAGGAGTAAGGTGGCAATTAAAACATTCGGCTTATACAGTACTTATGTAGAGTTATGACAACTGAACATAGTAACTAGTGCATACTATAACAAACTAGTTTCATATAGTTAATTTCACTTTATAGTTTTTATATATATATTTCACTTTCGGATATTTTCCGCTTTCTACGTCACTTTAGGTATTGATCAATATTGATGAATAACAATAAATCTCATTCAGAGGTTTAGTTATCTATTGGCATATCTATGGCTATAATGAAAATACTATACTGACTGTCCACTAAATACTAATGAAGTGGATAAAGAATTAATAGTGAATTCTTCACCATCCGAAGTAGAAATTGCTTTGATGGAGAATAATCGTTTGGTCGAGATTCATAACGAAAAGACCAACAGTAACTTTACCGTAGGAGATATATTCCTTGGTTGCGTTAAAAAGATGAGACCAAGTCTCAATGCTGCATTTGTTGACCTCGGTCACCGTAAAGATGCATTTCTACACTATACAGATCTGGGACCCCAGATATTGTCTCTCAAGAAATATACTAAGGAGGTCATGGGCAAAAGCCTAAATACTCATCTCCTTGAAAAATTTGAGACACTCGCTGATAACCCAAAGAATGGTAAGATAGATCAAACATTCACCAAGAACGATTACGTTCTAGTTCAGGTCCTGAAAGAACCAATCTCTACTAAAGGGCCAAGACTTAGTTGCGAAATCACTATTCCTGGAAGATACATAGTATTAACACCGTTTAATAATGTAGTGTCTATATCAAAGAAAATAGGCAATAATGCTGAGAGACAAAGATTAAAAGTCTTAGTGGAAAGTATTAAGCCAAAAGACTTCGGTGTTGTAGTACGAACTGCCGCCGAAGGAAAAATGGTAGCTGATCTCCACTCAGAAATTAGAGTACTCACTGACAAATGGAAAGAGATCTTTGATGAATTAAAAGTAGCAAATAGTCCTCGAAAACTATTGAGTGAAATAGATAAAACATCAAGTATACTTAGAGATGTATTGTCAGACAACTTCAATAAAGTTGTTATTAACGACAAAGAATTATACAAGAGTAGTCGAGATTACCTTAAGTCAATAGGTTCTGAAAAAGTAAATATAATTCAACATCACACAGGTACAAGACCCGTATTTGATGCTTTTGGAGTAACTACTCAGATAAAATCCTCTTTTGGTAAAACATATACAATGCATAGTGGTGCTTATCTAGTGATAGAGCATACTGAGGCAATGCACGTCATTGATGTGAATAGTGGTCCAAAAGCCAACAAAAGATCACAAGAAGATGCTTCATTGTCTGTCAACTTAGAGGCGGCAGAAGAAGTAGCAAGGCAGGTAAGGTTAAGAGATATCGGTGGTATTATTATTATTGATTTCATTGACATGAGAAATACCGATCATAAAATATCTCTTTTCAATAAGATGAAAGACTTTATGAGGAATGATCGTGCACAGCATACGATATTGCCATTGAGTAAGTTTGGTCTTATGGCTATCACTCGTCAAAGAGTAAGAGAAGAAGTCAAAATTGATACTTCTGAGAAATGTCCTACATGCCTTGGGTCGGGAAAAGCTAAGGCCTCTGTGTTGATTATTGAGGATATAAAAAGAGATATCAATCACATCCTTTCTGGTAGGCCAAAGTCGAAATTAAAGTTAGTCGTTCACCCATTCATTTATTCTTATCTCACAAAAGGTATCATATCAGAGCAATTGAAATGGTTTCGAGAATTCAAGACATGGATCACTATCAAAAGAAATAATGATTTTCAAATGCTTGAGTATAAGTTCTTCGACAATATGGATGATGAACTGAGAATGGACTAAACTAAATATTAATTTGGTGCTGTGAATGATATTTTTGATACTAAGACTTGCAGTCCAATTAATCGGGTAAATAGCGTACTTCTCGACAAAAGACAAGTATCTCTTTCTGTGATGAGGGAAGACTTACTTCATCCTACTATTTCTGGTAATAAATGGCGTAAATTAAAGTATAACCTCAAAGGTGCTCTGAATAATGGTGTAGAAACTATTATCACTTTTGGAGGTGCATTTTCAAATCATATTTACGCAACAGCTTCAGCTTGTAACGAGTTAGGTCTAAAATCAGTCGGTATAATCCGAGGTGATTATGATGAAGATAACCCAACAATCTCATTCGCTCGCCAATGCGGTATGGATCTAAAATTTGTGGATCGAACGAGCTATAAAGGAAAAGAAAATAGTGATGTTGTAAAAGTCATCCTTTCAGAATATTCCAATTACAAACTCATCCCCGAAGGAGGTTCAAATAATCTAGCAAACAAAGGTTTAAAAGAATTATCAAGTGAAATAAATGAAACCGATCATGATATTATTATGGTTTCCGCTGGCACAGGAGCTACTGCTTCTGGGATACTCCAGGACCTTGATCCAAATAAATATCTTTGGGTATTTTCTAGTCTAAAAAGTGACTATTTAAAGACAGAAATTCTTTCCAAAATAGATCCAGTCAAACATAATCAACTGAAATTTATAAGTAGTTACCATTATGGAGGATATGGTAAAACCCCACGCGAGTTAATTAGCTTCATGAATGATTTCAAAGCACAAACAGGGATACCACTCGACCCAATCTATAATGGTAAGCTGATCGCTGGATTTCATGATATGGTAGAACTAAACGATATCGATAATACTAATAGCTATCTGTGGATTCATACTGGAGGACTCCAAGGGATAAATGCTTATAACTATATGGCAACGAAGAAGAATCGACTTAAACTTACTCTGTAAAACTAAACCTTCGAGGTTTTGAAAACCTCGAAGGTTTCATCCTAACTATACAGCTGCTGCCATCTTACTACACCGCCTAGTAGATTCTTGACATTCTTATAGCCCATATCCACTAAAAACTGTTTTGCATTTCCACTTCTAGCACCAGACCTACAGTGTATAACTATTTCTTTGTCCTTGTATTGCTCTAGATCATTTAGTGCTCCAGGAATATCACCTAGTGGTATCAATTGTGCCCCAAGATTAAACTCTTCATATTCATGTGGCTCTCTTACATCAATGAATACAAATTCTTCTTTGTTATCAATTTTTGCTTTAAGCTCTTCGGTTGTTATATCTGTTGTTATGTACATCTTATTAGTTTATTCAATGATTTATTTACATTCGTCAGGTCTCTCTTGAGTTATAGTCACCGCTATCGCAGAATTATGACTTATCATACTGCTACCATCAAAAGAAGGTTGCTGAGAGACTACAAAGGCTGTATTTCTATCTGTGATTTCACCTAACTCCGTTACCCGTCCAATCTGAAATTTTGATAACATACATTTTGATTCCGCAGCTATAAATTCTTGGCAAACAAGATCTGGAATAAAATCTTTCCCTCCTTCTGGCTTACTAATCACAAATTCCAATTCTCCTCCTTTGTTAATTTTAAGTTTGGATTTCAAAATTCTATCATTAATAATTAATTCTCCATTATACCAAACCTCTAGAATATGATTCGGTTCTCCCCTATCGAACTTCTCGGACTTTATTTTTGATGTAATATCTAAATATTTAAGCTCCGTCCTTTTCTGATCATATTCACTTCCATACAATATTGGTAGATCTCCAACTTTGATCTGATCTGGCGAAAACTTAGTGACATTCACATATATCTTCCTTTGCTCTTTCACCATAGAACCAGGCGTAGGGTTTTGATCAATTATAAGGCCTCCTGGTTTTCCAACCTTATGGATAGAATCAGTGACAATAATTTCAAATGTTTTACCATCAGCATCTTCTCTAGCATCCTCAATCTCTTGGTTAATGTAGTTAGGTAATTCTAACTTTTGCCCATGATTAGTATAAAATCTCAACCATAATAGAACAAGCATTAATATTATCGCTAGAAAAATCAGAACGTATAGCAGTTGCTTTAGAAAAGGCTTACTTATTAAAAATTTAAAAAACTCTTTCATATGTTTAAAATTTATTTCCGCAAGAAAATCAACGATCTAAGTTTAATCGTGTTTTCCACATTTGATCGTTTTCCCGCATTTCTTTTTGACTGTTTTCCCGCATTTCTTTGAAACGCTACAAAAGCCAGTCAATAAAAGCTATAAAAGCCAATCAATTTCTACAAAATATTTTTTAACCACGATTCTATCATCTCCGTGGCGTCTCAAGCTTATCCCCGTATTTTTAAAATAAAAATTTAAGGGCACAAATTCCAATTCTGGTTTCAATTGGAATACAATAATAACCAATGATTCTTATTACTTCCACCTCCTCTGGTGTCTATAGATCAGTCATCGATATTTCATAGTATCAAATTGAATGTCTCTAACATAAGACATTATGCTGGTGCGAAAGTAACACATTTTGAATATATGTCATATGTCTAAGGCTTTTGTCTACTTTATATATTTGTCCCAAACGTGAATTCGTGCTAAATCGGTCAAAAAAAGCACAAGAGTAATGATGAACGAATATATTAATCCTGTATAAATTGATAGTTTTCTACCTGCATCATTCGCTATTCTCCTCATTAAGTCTGTCTGCTCAATTGTAATTTCTCCTCCCGAAAATAGTCCATCATTATTCAAATCAAACTCTTCTAGCCTATTATTTAGTATCAGTTCTGTACAGAATACGGCACTTACAATAACAAAGTATATTGCTACAAATCCAGTTATATGTATCCAGCATAAATATCCTATTTTATTAATTATCGGACTTCTAAACCAAAATAAAACTATAACTATGCTTAGGCTGATTAATATTGGTTGCAAATAGTGAGCTATCATTGTATTCGAATTATTTATCAAAGGTAAGATCATCATACTTTAAGTATGAGCCACAGTATTATTCGTGCCATCTAATCTATTCATAGGTTAGACCTGAAAACTATTCGATAAAAAACTACATATATTTACACCAATGAAAAAACAGATCAACAAAGAAATCATCAAGCTCTCGATTCCAAACATCTTGAGTAACATTTCAGTTCCATTGCTTTCTACTGTTGATACGATACTAATGGGAGGATTATCAAGTATTCACCTGGCTGCTGTAGGATTAGGATCATTTCTTTTTAATGTTATCTATTGGAATTTTGGGTTCCTACGTATGGGTACAACAGGCATGACCGCTCAAAGCTACGGTGCCAATGATAAAGAAGAGGTATGGCTATCACTTTTGAGAGCCGGAGTCTTGTCACTCATCTTAGCGATTCTTTTAATGTTACTCCAAACTCCGATATACGAGTTGGCAAAATCAGCGTTAGTTGTAAGTGCTGAAAATGATCCTCTGATTTTAGAGTATTTTAAAATCAGAATTTGGGCCGCACCAGCTGCATTAATGCTAATGGTCGTCATGGGTTGGTTATTTGGGATGCAGAATGCTATTTATCCGTTGATATTAACCATCGTTATAAATATAGTAAACATTGTAACTAGTTATTATCTAGTGAAAATTGCCGAAATGGACGTCCAAGGCGTGGCACTTGGAACTGTTATCGCTCAATATACGGGGCTCATTATCGGTTTAGTTTTAGTTTTAAAAAAATACAAACCATATATCAATTGGTCATTAGCGAACCGGTTGTCTTCATTGTCGGAATACAGCAGGTTTCTAAAAGTGAATTTTGACATTTTCCTGAGAACGTTATGCCTTACATTTTCATTTGGATTTTTCTATCGCCAGTCATCTAAACTCGGAGATGTTGTACTTGCAGTCAATGTAGTCTTGATGCAGTTTGTAAATTGGATGAGCTACGGAATCGATGGATTTGCATACGCCACTGAAAGTCTAGTGGGTAAATACAAAGGCGCAGAAAAGCCTAAAGAAGTCAAAATGGTTATCGGTCAATCTTTCTTATGGGGAGGTTTGGTTAGCCTGCTCTATGCTGCCGTATATTATATCTTTGGTATTGAGTTATTTGGCTTATTTAGCGACGACCCCTTATTATTATCAGTAGGCAAGGAATTACTTTATTTTATAGCAATCTTTCCGATCATAGCATTTGCAAGCTATATCTGGGATGGCATTTTCGTAGGACTTACCTCAACAACTAGCATGAGAAATGCAATGATCCTATCGCTATTCGTTTATCTTATATCTTTCTATTTAATTCCAGAAACAGCCAACGGGTCAAATGTCTGGATAGCACTTTCTATCTTTATGGTCGCTCGAGCTGTCTTTCAATGGGGGTATTATATGAAGGATGGGTTGGAGATGAAGTAGTATCAATAACTAAATTGGTTTCTAATCTTACGACAACTTCCTCCCCCACTGCCCCCTCCGAAGGGGGATATTTGAGTGGCTCTGGCACGCCATTTAACCAATCTAGGTTTTGTACAATTTGCACGAGCCCTGTAATGATAGTCGATGTTTGTAACATCGATTCTATACAATTATCACACACGCCCAGCATAAATCCAAACCAATCGATCCGCCAAAGTCCTAATTCAAATCCGAAAACTAAAAAAGGCTCCAACAATTAAGCTGAAGCCTTTAATATTTATTTCAAGTATCTAATTGCTTATTCAATCTTCACCTTGTCCATATCCTCGAATACTTTGAGTTGTATTTCTTTGATTCGTGCCTCATACGGCTTCCAATCATTTTCTATGAAGTTGTTTACAGCTTCTACAGTAGTCTTCACTTCTCGCTTCGCAGTTTTTACCACATTATCAGAGTTTGCACCCGGCTTACCCCAACTACCTCTTATCGAATAAGAAGCATTTCGTATTTTGCCATTAAGCAACCCAGGTTTTCTTTGGATTCCTTTGAGACCCTCTGGCATCATATATAGTTGAGCCAAACTATCCAATTCTACTGTGATTAATTTACTCAAGCTATCTACTTCTGTCTTGATTTCTTTGTCCTGATTCTCCATCAAGCCTTTCACCTTCTTCACTGTTTTCTTAGCTTTTAGTATTCGGTCAAATGCTTCTGTGGCCATAACAACAGTCTTTTGGAAATCTTTCTGTGATTTGATATTTGCTTCCATATCAGTCCTACCCATTTCTGATCTAGGGTCCATTTTTACAGTCACCATCGTAGAGTCTACATGATCTCCCTTCTTTACTATTACTTTGTATATTCCTGGCATTACTTCTACTCCTCCTGGCTTATCAGCATCTTTTTTCACTTCTCTTCTACTTGGATATCTTATACCATCTTCATCCAAGTTCCATCCGACCTGATCGTACCCACCTTTGATTTTTCGTTTGATTGTACGGATTGTATCACCAGCTGTATTCTTCACATAAACCATCACCTCTTCTTCTTTTTCTAGGTCTTCTCCTGGTTTAGTCCATACGTTGATCTTGGCATAGTTTACACTTTTATTATCACCAATGAACTCTCCCTGCGCATTGAATCGAATACCATCATATGATCTCATACTTGCATGATATGCCACTGGAGAATCAAACAACATAAGATCTCTATCTAATATCTTCGTTCCATCAGTTGCTAGTTTTCTCAATGGACGGATATCATCCAATATCCATAATGCTCTACCAAAAGTACCAATCACTAGATCATGTTCTCTTGGATGGATTTTAAGATCACTCACTTGTACAGATGGGAATCCTTCATTCATATGTTTCCAGTTCTTCCCCTTATCAAGAGACATGTATAATCCAGCATCTGTACCCAAAAACAAAAGGTTTGGCTCTACTGGATCTTGTACGATAGACACGACAAAACCTTTGACCTGTCTATCATCCGCTATTCTTGTAAATGTATTTCCGTAGTCAGTAGTATGGAATGCATACGCAGAGTAATCATTCTGTCTATAATTATTAACTACTACAAATGCCTCTCCTGCATTCTTTTCTGATACTACAATCTGCGGAATCCATGCTGTATTTGGCACTCCTCTTAGTTTTTTATTGAGATTACTCCATGACGCTCCTCCATCCCTCGTCAGTTGAAGGTTTCCATCATCTGTTCCTACCCAGACTACTTTTTCATCAACTGGACTCGGTGCTATTGCTAGGATAGTTGTGAAGTTCTCCGCTTGAGTTGCATCGATTGTCAATCCTCCGCTCTTGTCAGCATGCTGTCTCGATGTATCGTTTGTAGTAAGGTCTTCTGATTTGATCACCCATGATTCTCCACAATCATCTGAGTAATGAAGATATTGACTACCGAAATACATACCACATGGATTATTAGGATCTTGAGCAATTGCTGCATTCCAGTTATATCTTAATGGTTCTCCTTCTGGATGTGCTGGTTTTACAAATTTCACCATACCTGTTTCTCTATCGTAGAATCCTACATTTCCCCCTTGACTCATTGCCCAACCATATCGGCTATCATCTGGATAAGGCACTACATCAAACCCATCACCAAAGTATAACTCTTGGAAATCATAATTTCTAATTCCTCCTCGCTTCATCACCATTGATGGTCCGATCCACGATCCATTATCTTGCATCCCTCCATAGACGTTGTATGGCCAGTCATTATCAATATTGACATGATAGAATTGTCCGACCGGAATATTGTGTACAAACCTCCATGATTCTCCTCTGTCTCTTGATATATTCATTCCACCATCATTACCATTAATTAGGTAAGTAGGATCATTCGGATCAATCCAGAATGCGTGATGGTCTGGGTGTACACTGTTTCCATAATCCATTATTGTCTTGAA
>CALKXE010000259.1 GCA_938003955.1 uncultured Saprospiraceae bacterium
ATTGGTTTGCACAAAAGTCCTTTTCATGGGTTTTCGGTAGAGTTTGCAGAGCACAGACTCTACAACCCTGGTGAAGCGACCAAGAACATAGACTGGAAAGTATATGCTCGATCGGACAAGATGTTCGTCAAGAACTACGAAGAAGAGACGAATCTCCGTTGCCAGATCGTAATAGACACCTCATCGTCGATGTACTTCCCAGAGCGAAGTAAAAGTGAGACCCATCTCAATAAACTAGAGTTTGCAAGCCTTGGAGCAGCTAGTCTGATGAACTTGCTCAAAAAACAACGAGATGCATTCGGCTTAAGCCTCTTCGATGAGACGCTACATGTACATACTAAGTGCAAGTCGAGCACCACGCATTACAATCTGATCCTATCTCAGCTAGATAAGCTTATCAATACTCCTACAAGCGATGTGAAGACGTCTACTGCTGAGTGCCTGCACCAGATAGCAGATAGTACGCATAAGCGATCTATGGTGGCGATATTCAGTGATATGTTTGAGAATACAGAAGAGTCTGAAGAGATCTTCTCTGCGATGCAACACTTACGTCATAATAAGCATGAGGTAATGCTTTTTCATGTGACAGATCAAGCAAAGGAACTTGAGTTTGAATATGACAATCGTCCGTATCAATTTGTAGATATGGAGACTGGGGAGAAGGTAAAACTACAGTCCAATCAAATAAAATCAATCTACCAAGAGAAAATTAAGTCGTTTAAGGATGAGCTTAAAATGAAATGCTTGCAATACAAAATTGATTTTGTAGAAGCTGATATAAACAAAGGCTACTACCCTATTTTACAATCATATTTGGTCAAGAGATCAAAAATGTCTTAAAAAGAAAGAACTATGATCAAGCTAAAAAATATATCTACTAGAGCACCGAAAGGACTCGATAAAAACGACATAAAAAAAGAAACAAAAAAGATTGCTGAAAAGATATCAGTACTACAAGAGAAGCTTGTGGCACAAGGCAAAAAGAGTCTTTTGATTGTATTCCAAGGGATGGATACAAGTGGTAAAGACGGGAGTACACATGCGGTATTCGGTCGTACAACTCCATCTGGCATCAAGGTGACTGGATTTAAAAAACCAAGCGACGAGGAGTTTGCTCATGACTTTCTATGGAGAGCACATAAGGTAGTACCTGCTAAAGGTGAAATCGGTGTATTCATACGATCTCATTATGAAGATGTACTGATACAAAGAGTACACAAATGGATCGATGAAGAACGTGTGGATGCAAGAATCAATGCGATCAATGCATTTGAAACTTTGCTAGAAAAGGACAACGATACAACCGTTCTTAAATTTTACATGCATTTATCAAAAGATAGACAACTAGAAAAACTACAAGAACGAATCGATGTACCAGAGAAAAACTACAAGCACAATGCAGGTGACTGGGAAGAGCGAAAGCACTGGGACAAGTATATGAAATGCTATGAAGATGTGATCAATAGGTCGACAACGCCTTGGGTAATTGCCCCCGTAGATCAGCGTTGGTACAGAAACTACTTCATCTCTAAAAAAGTACTAGAAACGTTAGAGTCAATGAACTTATCATTTCCTGTTATAGATGTAAAGAAATCTAAATAAGCTATGGGTGACAAAGTGAGAATCGATAAATGGTTGTGGTCTATACGTATATTTAAGTCTAGGACGATGGCTACTGACGCTGCCAAGTCTGGGAAGGTACGTATAGGTGAGAAAGCGCTAAAACCATCTGCTCTGATCGACGTAGAAGATCATATCACAGTAAGAAAAAATGGCTTTGAATTTCAATTTAAAGTAGATAAACTCATATCAAAAAGAGTAAGCGCTACCCTCGCTCAAGAATGCTATACAGACCTAACACCCGAAGAAGAATTGAACAAATATCAATCTTGGTTCATCGGTAAAGCTAGAGCTGAGTTTAGAGAAAAAGGTGCTGGACGACCTACCAAAAGAGAACGTAGAACGATTGATGGATTTAAAGAAGAGCAGGAGTTTGAGTACTATGACTTTGATGATGCGGAGTGATAAAATAGATTACAAAAACGGCGATATATGAGAAAAGAGATATGCATTAATAATTTAGTTGTTGCTCACTCTTATTTTGGTGAAAAGAAAATTCATTGCCATTTAATTATTGAAAGAGAAAGTTGTAATACTGAAATATCACTCAGACTATACGGTCCAAGGCCTGAAATCACAATGATTGCAGATAAATTAGTTAGAAGTGAAGATCCTGATTTAATAATATCAAATGAAGAGACATTGTTTGATAATAAAGATATATTTAAGGTTCTTCTTCCTAGTGACAAGTTCTACCATTTATCAGAAAACGCTGAATATATAGATAGCGTTGGTCCATATACATTACTCAAGACAACGGAGGCTCAGATTTTCTATAAATCACATCAGACAGGTAAATCATTAAGCTCTTTCTACCACCTTAGCAAACAAGCCATTTCAATCATTTCAGAAAACTACCGATACTACTCTAGTAATATCGGAAAATGGGAAGGAATCAATAGGGAATGTACATTCAAAAAATTCTTAGGTCTGAAATTTAGATTTATACTAACTTTCGAGAAAACGAAATCATTTGCCCATGGAGATTCTCAGTTAATACTTGAAAAGAATCCGATTTTGGAACTAGAATACGAGGCAACTAAATTTGACCCAATTGAAGCAGAGTCCTTAATTAAATTACTAAGTTTTTATACAAAAGAAAATATAGAATTCCATTTTTCGTTTTACAATACTCCCAAATATAAAGTTGAAACACATAAAACCTTAATTTCAACTCAATATAGAGTAAAACCTGAGCGGTGTAAACACTCAAGTTTTGACTCTCTCTATTCATTTATTGATAGCGTTTCAGATCCCCAGTATTTCATTAATAATTATCATGAATTCGAAAATTTAGTTGATAGGTTTGTTTTGACATCTGGGCTGAAAAATGAATTAAAGTTTATGGTTTATTTCTCAATCATTGAATCAGTTAGAAAGCTGCTCGTTAAATCTAAATCCATCGACATAGAAGAAAATTTTTCTTTTAAAGAGAAACCAGATTCCTTTTTAAATCATATGTTAATTGACAATATTAAAAGGGTATCCCAGTCTGACGTTGATATTTACAGAAAATCACTCCAAGGAAAAATTACTAATATTAAGAGGTATCCCATGAAGGAGCAATTTTTAAAAGTCTTCGGATCAGATCAAATAAAAGTTGATTTCAAAGAATATAATTTAGACTTCAATGAAGTTCTTAAACTAAGGAATAAAATCTTTCATGGTAGTATTTTGAAAGATTATAAAAGAGTGAATTCTATAAATCAAGACTTGGAAAAAATCGCTTCAAAAATGATTCGATTAATTTTAGGTTCTGAAGATAATTTTGACTTAAAAAAATAAAGCTAAAACCCTACATCGCTAACGTAAAACTCATCCACTCTTGATCTGTAATCTGATTATTGAGTAGAATAAAAAAGACCGTAATACAAAGTAGGCCAAATACGGCTACCCAGTTGTCTTCTTCCATTTTCAAGCGAAGAGTGATCATCGAAATAATACATGATATCACAAACCAAGCGATATAGTTGGCTATCGGAGCATCTCCTATGGACCATGACCAAAATCCATAATGCATCGCTACGGGCTCTAGTATAAAGTCAATAGCCACCATCAATGCGGCTGTACAGAGTGACTTCAATAAAATAGATCGATGTGGTATGATCTGATGTACCAATATAAGCCCACCATATACCATGATGATCCAGTTGATACCGATAATAATCGGGGTATGGAGGACTTTAGGTCCGAGTACATACCCATACTCATAAGCACCAAATATAACGCCTGTATTGACACCTATAAGCTCTACAACAAATCCAATGAGATAGATAAATAGCATAAACAAACAGATACGCTTCAACTCGATCTTACTATTCCAAAAGATCAGTCCAAACGTCAATAATAGGTTGAACGGAGTAGCATAAAGCAACTCTGGAAGCAAACCATAACCGATACACAATATACCTGTACCGTATGCTGCAAATAGCACGATCAGCGAAAGATGCTGTTTGGTAAGGCTGATATCTCTAGTAAGACTAAGTTTC
>CALKXE010000260.1 GCA_938003955.1 uncultured Saprospiraceae bacterium
AACTCTTCCTGTAAGTGGCGCATCGCCTTAGGCATACGAGATGAAATGAGAACAACTGGCTTTGTCTCTTTTATCTTCTTTAGAATATCTATCGTTCTTTGCGAAAGCTGACGATCTTTATTGAGGAGGGTTCCATCGATATCACTACATACAAGTTTCCAATTCATCCTTTTTATTTTTTCTGACAGCAAAGCTATCAAATCATTTAATACCATTTCTGCATGAATATTTCACATAGATTATTAGTATAAATCTCGATCCGTAACTGGTATTATTTTCTTGCAATGATCATTCGTTCTTTGCCTTGCATATCCTTTATTATCTCCGCAGAATATTCCTCATCATAGATTGCTTTCACATCCTTAGCATTGTATTCATTACATTCTAAGAACACTGTTCCATTCTCTTTTAAATATTCGCCTGCAAACTTCATAATCTTATCATAGAATATTAATGGATCCGCATCCTCCACGAATAGAGCTAAATGTGGTTCATTATCCAATACATTGGCTGACATTAGCGACTTTTCCTTATTCGGAATATAAGGTGGATTAGACACAATGATGTCAAATTTCCCCGAAAATCCAGTCCATTTATCCTCGTCTAGTATATCACAACTCCTGAAGATCACATTACTTTCTAACTTGGAATTATTGGCTCTAGCAACCTCCAGTGCTCCTGCACTCACATCAACAGACAGAACATCAGTATCAGGATTTAGAAGGTTGATTGTAATAGGAATACAACCAGAACCACTACCTATTTCCAATATCCTGGTAGTTCCTTTATTACCTTTTTTTATATGCTCATTTATAAGGTACACTAGTTCTTCCGTTTCTGGTCTTGGTATGAGTACATTATTATCTACTTGAAAAAAGTAACCATAAAAAGGGGCAACCCCTGTGATGTACTGGATAGGTTCTTGATCTATAAGTCGTTTGCAAATAGATACCCATTCACTCTTGCCCCCGTCTTTCAATAGTGGCATGTCTTCTATAAGCACCTTTATATAATATGAAATTTCTCTCTTAGTGAAATGATCTTTTAACTCCTCTTTTATTGTCTCTTCGAATGTCATTTTCAATTTTATCCTTTATCTACTATTACGCTACGCTTTATCCGATATCACCAAAGGATAATGAATTCCCGTAGCATATGTTCTTTTGATTCTTTGCAATCTATCCTTTTTCAATACCTTCTTCAAATTTAGATATTTAATACCATCGTCTGCTTCATGATATTCGTAACCTAGGACTTGACATAGTTCTCTTATATTAGAGTACATTATATTGTAAAGTTCCTTACCACTTTTACTTACCTCTATCAGTGATACTGCCTCTATTAATTGATTTCTCTTCTCTTTAGGCAGTCTTCCAAATCTTCCTAGAGCTTTAGTTCCTATATTTGAAGTCTCGTCATAATTCCACCCTGGCAATTGGGACACTTCTATTTTTTCTTGCTTTGTCGTCAGCATATCTACTGCATATTCCACCTCTAGAAACATACATACATCATTGATTGTGCTTTCAGGCTCACTAACTACATCCTCATATCTGATTTCATGATATCTATCTTTATTCCTAGATGATATACCACTCGCTGTATTCAATAGATATATACCAACAGCATAATGAAGGTCATACCCCCTACTCCACAAAGAAGCAATGGTATCATAAGGATTACGTAGCATATGAATAACCTTACCCGATTCGAAATGCTCTAAAAACTGAGAAAAACATGCGGAATTAGCAGGTGTTTTTTCGATCCAAATCTTCGCTTCATTTTGATCTAAAGCTTTTCTATAAAAGCGATCGCAGAATTCATTTAGCGTTCTAGCTTCTTTTGCCATACGCTTAATTTCATCTTTAGTGTGACCGTACTCCGCATGCACCATATCAGTTCCGTTGTATATATGGTATCCTAGATTCTTAAGACCTTTTAGCTTTCTCTTTGTAACTCTCTTTTTTGCCTTTTCCCAATCGTTATAGATTAATTTCTTTGCAAAAAAAGAAGTTTCTTCACCCGCAAAGATGTCTTTATGTCTATTTAGAATGTTTTTCACCAAAGATGAACCTGTACTCCCTGAACCTCCCATTATTACGGTCATCCTTCTATCATTTTGTCAATCAGACTTATCAATTTTACTTCTTCCGACTGCCAAGAATGTTTTTTTCTAGCGGCAACTGCCGATAATACCATTTCTTGATATTTAGTATCATCATTTAGTATTGTATTAATCGCTTTATCAATCGCATCTTCATGCATGTCAGTAATACAAACACCAACGTTACTCTCCTGACAATATCTTCTATATACAGGAAAATCCATATTTACAGATGGTACTCCTGCATGCATATAATTGAAAAATTTATTGGCCAACGAATATTTATAATTCAAGCTTTTGCCATCTAACAGGTTAAGACCTAACCATGCTGACTTAGTTATTACATCCAATTCGCTAGGCAACTTCCAACCAAGAAATTTAACTTTATCATCCTTATCCACTTTCGCTTTTAATGCTCTTAGGCTTGCAGAAAGATCCCCTTCTCCTGCTATATGTAATTGTATTTCACCTTTCTTTTTCGAAATCCACTTGATTGCTTCTTCCAGTCCTCTCCCTTTATTTAGCACCCCTTGGTATAGAATTATTTTTTCCTTTTCCAGTTCCTCAACTCCTTCCGTTTCTACTAATACAGGAACACTGCGAATCACTTCAAACGGATGTTTATATTTATTCTTTAGGACTTCTGCCAACTCTTTATTAACCGTAATGTTAAGATCACTTTTCGGAATGAATAGTCTGGCCACAAGATTCCACGCCCACTTTTTGAACACTGAACCTTCGAGCTCTGGAACTTCTACAAAGTATTCATGGGCATCATAAATCAGTTTCTTTCTCTTGAGGATTGAGGCTAGTCCTCCAGAAGCCAAAGAATCCAAATCAACAGAATAAACTATGTCAATATCAAGAAACAATAAAAATAGAAACAACCGAATATTATACTCTAAATAGAATAAAGCCCCTTTGTCAAACCAGCATTTGAGTCTCTTTTGGTTAAAGCCTTGATGCAATAATTCTTGAGAACTATTCCTCTCTCTACCAATCAGAATGACATCATACCCATTACTATGCAAGCTATTGCAAATACGGTGCATTCTTTGATCTTGATTTAGATCATTGGTTACAGATATAGCTATTTTATATGGCATTTGTAGCTTTCGGGTTGGTTTGAATTATATTATCACGATCAAAATGAATTTCCATCTCGATATGAAGTTGTTGCAATATTGCAAATGCCTTATTCTGTTTATTAAATGGCCAAAGACGAATATAACTATCACAATGGATCATTCCATTTTTCGCAACTTTTCTTAGATGAGTCAGCATTGCAGACTTCTCAACATCATTAAATAGTTTGACTTTACTTCCTCGACAGATATCACAACGCCCACAAGGTTCCTTTTCTTCTCCAAAGTAATTAAGAATTGCCTGTTGTCTGCAATCAAAAGATGTCATATATTCTTGAATTGCTCTCATTTTCACAGCAGCATTTTGTTCTCTTTTCCTATATGTTACTTCATCTATTGCAAAGGAGTTAGGAGCCGGCCGGTCCATCAAGAAAGTAATACGCGGCTCATCCGTAGATGGGTGATAAGAAAGAATAGTTTCTCTATCCAATACTTTTAATTCTCTGATAAACTTATCCAAAGGAATATTCAATTCATTGGCAAGTTTGCCTTCGTCTATCTTTACAAAATCAGTGAAGATTCCCTCATACTTCCGGATAAAGTGGAGGATCATCTCCGACTTAATGCCTTTATTCCTGCTCGAAAGACTTATTCTACCTTTGGCTGACGTAAATACTATCTGTGAAGGTTTATGCATCGCTTGATTTAGAAACAACCAGCCTTCTTTCTCCATAATATTTAGGCAATTATATACTTTACCTATATGATATCTATATTGACTACAAAACCCCTCTAAGCTTAAGTCAAATGACTCTCCCGCACCGCTACCATATCCAACTTTCAGATAAGAACACAATCTATAATATACTTGTTCCAGAAATTCCAACGACGGAAAACTAGATGAATGATGCTGTTGTAATTTAACTATATCTCCAAAATTAATAATAGAAACAGCATGAGACGGCTTTCCATCTCTACCAGCTCTACCAGCTTCTTGGTAGTATTCCTCTATGCTAGGAGGTATATCACAATGCACAACAAAACGAACGTCAGGCTTGTCCACACCCATACCAAATGCATTGGTACATACTATTATTTTCATTCGGTTTTCAATCCAATCCTTCTGCACTCGCATTCGGGTTTTCATATTCAATCCTCCGTGGTAATAACTGGCTATCTCATCTCCCGGGTCTTGATCTTTATTTAAGAATGCAGCAAGTTGTTCGACTTTTTTCCTGCTTCTCATGTATATGATGCCACTCCCTTTCACCTTATCCAAAAAGTCACTCAATTTTTCCATCTTATCCTCGGAAAACATAACTGTGAATGATAAATTATCTCTTGCAAAAGTAGAGGTAATCACATTAGGATTAACCATCTCTAACTTTTCAGTTATATCTATTACTACTTGAGGAGTCGCTGTAGCAGTAACTGCGATAAATGGAACATCAGGATGCCATTCTCTTAAATTTTTAATATTGTAATAAGCGGGTCTAAAATCTTGCCCCCATTGAGAAATACAATGCGATTCATCAATTGCAATTAGACTAATCTTAGTCTTTTTAAATCGTTCGATGAACATAATAGTTTCCAGCCGTTCTGGTGAAACATATAATATCTTCAATGGACCATTCATGAAATTGTCCAATATAAGATCTATTTCTTTCGGCTTCAATCCTGAAAATATAGCTCTCGCCATTATCCCTCTTTTATTCAAAGCATCTACTTGATCTTGCATCAGTGCAATAAGAGGTGAAACGACTAAAGTCTTTCCAGGTAGACAAAGAGCTGGAACTTGGTAACAAACAGACTTTCCAGCTCCCGTGTGCAATAGAGCAACCGTATCCCTTCCTTCTAATACAGAATTAATAACATCTGCCTGCAACGATCTAAATTGATCATAGCCCCAATATTTTTTGAGTACCTGAAGTGGCGACTGCATGAGTATTATTCCTTATTAGTTAATATACAAAAGTACCACATATATCTTATGCGATAAAATAAGTCTCAATAAAACGTCACAGAACGATTTTGAATTGGATGAAATAGAAATATCTTACTAATTAACATCTAGTTAAAAGTAGAATTAGAGGGACCAAAAATAAAAATAAATGTAAAGGATTAGAACCTTGGACAATCTGTTCTATGTTTATGTTTACCAAACAATTGTAAGTTTCTATTAAGTTTGAATGTAACCGTAACCATAGCTGTCAAGTAATAATCATTTACACCCGCTCCCCCTCTTTGTGAGCCTGTAGGTAAAACAACTGGTTCTTCTTGTCCAAAAAACTCACCCATTCTATTCCCTAATTGAGCTGCTAACAATCCATTCCCCGCCGCTAACTCATCAAAAGTCACATAATTAGTAGAAACATCATCTATATAATCTGTAAACGTTCTTCGAGCTAAAATATCAAGAGATATATTTACAGAATTTGTCAATTGAAATTTAGCCCCTGCACCAAATGGAATAGATAAT
>CALKXE010000261.1 GCA_938003955.1 uncultured Saprospiraceae bacterium
CTTTCTGCCATCGGTAATACCTTTGGTACCAATGAGAAACTATCGATCTCCCCGTAATGGATTCCATTCATATCATAGAGATACGGTCGATAGTAATAAGTTGTATTCGCATCTAGATCACTAAACGTCATTTCGTACGTATCATTATTGGCTAATGCCGTACCTGAATATTGATATACTGACCCATTATCTTTATCGAATTCACCATTGATAGTGGATAGAATGAACCCCGATGATGATACGGTCTGCGCACTCATATAATCCGTGGATAGTTTCACATCCTCATTTGGTAATATAATATCCGTCGAAGTGAATGTCACGTTTTCAAAAATTATAACCTTAAGGTCAATAACTTGACGCGAAGAGTGAGTCTCACATGGAATGGGAGCATTATTAGTCTGTCTACCAGCTACCCTCATACGCAGTGTTGTAAAAGTAGTTGCACCAACTGGAGGAGTGAAAGAACCTGTGAAACTTTCTACTTGGCCACCAGAATTCATAATCTCTTCTGTATTCTCATCAAAGATTCCATCGTTATTATAATCTATCCAAGCTTTGGCCCACATATTCCAGCCTCCGTTATAGTTATCATCAAAAAATATTGTTGAAGTTTCATTTGAGGAAATTGTATATGTTTTATCCCCTTCATAATAATTAGCCAATGTTGGTACATTGTAGTTATCGTCATTGATACGAATATCATCGAAACCTATAAACCAAGAAAGATCATTATCATACGTTGGAATACAATCTAGATCAACAAGATTATCAACTTTGATATAATATTCTTTTATCTCAGTGTCCGCTCCGTTTGTATTTGTAGCGATCAATGTAACTTTATAGTAGCCTGGAGTATTCAAGATTGTGCTTGGCCGTGATATATCTCCAATATTGATTATATCTGCACCATTTTCTAGTGTCCAGCTTATAGATTCCGCATTTACAGATAGATCTATGAGTTGTACTGATTCACCCACACTAATTACCGAAGAACTCAATCCATGAATTTTGAAATCAGCCACAGGCATATCTCCACTAGCGTCCAATACAGACTGTAACGGGGATACCCAAACACCACTTCCGTACTTAGCTACATAGAGTCTATTATCTCCATTTTCGTAGTATCCTATTCTCATATCTTGATTCTGGAATAACGGTAGACTTTTATTGAATTCTGTCCATGCCTCTTTTGCCTCATTCATGTAGTAGACATTCATTCCAGTCATTACATATATACCTAGTGTTTCATCTTTATCCAGTAATACAGACTTGACATCTGACTCTGGGAATCCCTTTCTAGCATACCAATCCTGACCTCCGTTTTTAGATACAAACACCCCATCTGCCGTGGCGGCTACTACTATGTTTTCATATAAAGCATGTGTTGCTATTCTATATTTATCAGATGTCGGAGCACTTGTAAGTTCAGTCCATGTAGGAATGCTCGCTGATAGATTAGATGTCATAAAAATTCTATTTCCTACCTCATCTCCTAGATAAGCAACTTCAGGATTCGCCCTCGATTGCTCGAAAGTATGTGATTTCAATGTAGTGATCCCTGTTCCAGAGATATTGACTATTTCCCAATTTTTATTTTCAGGGGTCCAGCTATGACCTCCAGTATTCGCTTGATCTTCGCCCTTGAAACCATTCACGGTCCATCCATCAACACCAGCTTCTGATCTTGCCAGTTCTACAGTCCCCGTAGTAAATCCGTAGAGTCTGTTATGATCTCCTCTATCCGGTTCTATTGCATTATATATTGATCTGTCGACGCCGTCGATTTGCACGTTCAATGAACCCGTGATGAATAATTTGTCATCTGTAGGTTTGATTCTACCTCTATATACATCCGCTGAGGCTACGTGAGAACTCCTTCCTGCTCTCTCGAATACCTGACCTACATCTTGTCCTCCGGTCATAAATACATCCTTATTCATAAGACTTACATCCATCTGAGAACCTTCTTGCAGAGAGATATCTCCATTTTTATGCACTACTTTTGAGTTCATATAAGCACTCTTGGATAGACCAGATGCATCGATATCAGTCTGAATCGGAAATAGATCTTCCTCCGCAATAGCCCACACACCTCCATCATTACACCAATAAAGTGTGTCTTTTGCAGTGTTCATGGTGATGAATCTATTATCTGCCCAGTTGGATCCACCATACGATGGCTTGAAATCCCAGATGATACCTCCATCTTCACTTCCCCAAAATTTTTCTCTCATGGTCAATAAGCGATTAGGATTGTTAGGACTGACCCAAAATTCACTGACCCATGAAGCACTCGAATATGGATTAACACTTCCATAGTAGTCTTCTGTTTCTGCATTATAGCCATCAGCATTGTTAGCATAAGTGAGCGGTACCGCTCCATTTGGATAGGTATATGAAGGATGTTTTACTTCCGTAAAATCAAAGTAGTCATCCGACCCTGTAGGGTTTGGTTCGTAATCTGATTTCCATAATCCTATGAATCTAGTTGGCGAATTATCATCGTCAATGCCATATGCGAAGACTTCGATAGGACCTGTCGCTGGTTCGTGAAATGCGATATACATTTTATCTACTATTGCAGGGCTAGTTATGATATCCCTTTTGATCCATGTATCTCCTTTGTCTTGTGAGAAGTATAATGACGGAGCAATATTTTCATTGTTTTTGGAAACGACCATAAAGCTAAAGTCATCGCTGATATCAATATCTGTGAACTGGTCTGAGATTTGCTGCGTCCAATTTTGACCAGCATCCGTTGTCAAATAGATACCAGAAAGGGTTGCAGCTATTACTCTATCCGAGTTAGTCGGATCAGAGTGCATATCATATATCTTTCCTTCGATTCCAGAAGATCTATTTTCCCAGTTCTGTCCTTCATCAGTAGTATAGTAAACTTGATTATCGCCTGTAGATAAGTATATTTTTTGTGGATTTTCCGAACATACTTCCGAACAATAGGTGTGCGGCGTCGGAAAGTGTTTTGTGATGTTTACCCAATTTTGTCCATAATTCTCCGTTTTCCATAGACCCGCATTTCTTGATGAAGCATACATTGTAGCAGGATCGATCGGGTGCATCTCGATATGATCAAGCGCTCCACTTCCAGTAGCAGACCACCTCACATCAGGATTACCGAACGGTCCTATATTTTCCCATGATCCCAATCCATCAGGATTAGGAATGGTAAATGAAATCATAGCTGGTGGATCATCCATCATTATCGCTTCGGGTGCCATCGGAGCATTTTCTGTTGGGTTTCTGAATGCCAGCAACTTGTTATACTGAACGGTCGGAGATAGATAGTTTCCAGATTGATCAGCATAAGGCTTCATTTTTTTCAATCTCTTATTGAACCATCTGGTTTCTATTTCTGATACTTCATGTGCCCTGGCATATGCATCGAATGCAGATTGAATGTCATTTAGGTTCACACTACTCATTTGCAGCATATCTTCGTAGATAGCTACTTCGTAAGGATCTCGTTCAATGATAGCTGTATCCTTGTTTGTACAAGAACTAACTAAAAAAAGAAAAAGAATGAAAATGAAAGCGCTGCGATTCTGCATGTTATGCATTTGAAAAATTAAATACAAGAGAAAATTAAAAATAGTATTGATCTGGATTATCCAAAGTAACAAATATTCTATGTATTGCAATAGAATAAGCATTGCATCGTCATCTATTTTACAAATAGCAGTTTACTAAAATATAAGGGTCATATCATGTTTTTTGTGATTCTTCAAAATACATCGTAGCTTTTTTAGTCAAAATTTTCCAGTCATTAGGATAAGCATTAGGCACCTGCAACCAATCCTTCATAGGCCTCTTTTTCCCTGACGGATCCCAATTTTGAGAGCCTTCATATTTATATTTCAACTCATCAACAGTCTCTCGACCGAGTTTGAAGACCATCTCATCCTGAAAAAAAGCAACAAAAGCCTTTTTATTAATTTTTCCACACTGTTTTCCAAATAAATTCCCCAATTCTGCGCCGTCAATTGATGCTACAAGTTCTTCAAAATGTTGTTGATTATTTGTCATGACTTTTCTCTTTTACTTCTTTTCTATCAATCCTGTTGTTCCCAACGAAAAACTATATCTTTTGTATTTTGATCCAAATTAATAAAATATGCGAAGTAGAATTACTTTCTACGACAAATACCTTCTCTATTCATGACTCCGTTCTTTATTACGGGCTCATATAGAAGCCAATTCTATAAGAATAGTATTTTTGCAGTCTTTCCATGGTAAATGGACCAGATTTATAGAAGAATAGAATGAAATGCCGATGACTGAGCTTTTGTCTTCAGAGGAAATAATTAAAATCATTGATTATTTTTTATTCCAATTCAAAGAAGAATTGAAACTTGTGCCTTAAATTTTTATTTTGAAGATCCTGGAAAATAAACTTAGACACCCAAGGAAATGATAAAATCGTGGTTTTTAAAACATTTTATAAAAATGTGGAAAACACGATAGAATCGTGACTTTAAAAACATTTTGAAGAAATTGATTGGCTTTTTGTAGCATTTATTGACTGGCTTTTGTAGCATTTCAAAGAAATGCGGGAAAACAGTCAAAAAGAAATGCGGGAAAACGATCAAATGCGGAAAAACACGATTAAACATAAATCGTTGATTTTCTTGCGGAAATAAAATTTTAAACATATGAAAAAAATATACAATATATCAATAATGGTTTTACTTTCTATTGCTATCATATCATGTGGTGGTGGTGAGAAAAAAACGAAAGCTCCTGTAAGTACTGGTGATAATCTAGTGGACCAACTAACACAACAGATTTCAGATGCTCCGGAAAATCCAGAATTATTATTCCAGAGAGCGACCTCCCTGCATGAAAAAGAAGAATATGAAGCGGCAATAAGAGATCTTACTAAAGCAATGTCTATTGATTCACTTCAGCCTAAATATTATCATCTATTGTCGGATAGTTATATGGATTACTACAAATCCAGAAAATCACTAGATGTTATGGAGGAAGCTGGACGATTATTCAACGAACGTATTCCAACTCTGCTAAAGTTGTCCGAAACACAGATGTTACTCAGTCAACATGAAAATAGTGTGTTTACGGTAAATGAAATCCTCAGGTTAGATCCACAGAATAATGAAGCATACTTCATGCTTGGAATGAACTTCCGCGCTATGGGCCAGCTTGATAAAGCGATAAATAGCTTCCAAACAGCTGTAGAAAATGATCCTGAAATGGTTGACGCTTGGTTAATTTTAGGCGAACTACATGAAAAAAACGGTTCTGGAGACCCAATGAAGTTTTATAAAAATGCTCTTACCGTCTCTCCAGATAATCCACAAGTAATGCACTCGATGGCCTTTCATCTTCAAAACACTGGTGATATCCCAGGAGCCTTAAAATTATATAAAGAAATATCAGCAAAAAATCGCCAATACACAGATGCATATATTAATGCTGGAATCCTATATATCGAACAAGACAGCCTAGAACAAGCATTCGAACAAATGAATATCTTAGCGGGAGTACAACCAGAAAATCCATTTGCATATTACTATAGAGGAGTAATCCATAAAGCATACGGTAATTATGAAGCTGCAGAGACAGATCTTCAAAATGCAGTAAATTTGCAACCTTTGTTCACACAAGCTAAAGAAGAGCTAGCGATGGTAAAAACTTTAGTTGAAAAAAACAAACAAGGATAATGAAACCAATCAATCCTATAATAGAACAAGCTGAGACACTTTCTTCTAGATTCTACACAGAAGAAGAATATTATAGGGATAGCATTGATAAAGTAATGGCCAAATCTTGGCAGTATGTTGGTGACCGTGAGCAGTTATTAGGAATGCCGGAAAATGTGTTTCCTATCACACTCCTAGATAAGTCAGTGAATGAACCACTTCTATTACAAACTACAGAAAACCAAGAGGTTTCTTGTATGTCGAATGTATGCACACATAGAGGATTTCAGATTGTACATCACCCCGCCAAAATGAATAGGATCGTCTGCGGTTACCACGGACGTAGGTTTGATCTCGAGGGTAAGGTTGCTCATATGCCCGAATTCCAAGAAGTGGAAAACTTTCCCCGTCCATGTGATCATCTTACCCATGTGCCTGTTGAACGGTGGAAGCGATTTTTATTTACCGGAATTGATCCTCAGATCGATTTTTCAGTGATCAAAGATCGTCTTGATGAAAGATTAGGTTTCCTTGATATCGATAGCTGGAGATTCGCTCCCGAATATACCAAAACCTATAATGTGAATGCCAATTGGGCGCTATATTGTGATAACTATCTTGAAGGGTTTCATATCCCTTTTGTACATAGTGACCTTAATAGTCTTATTGATTATGGCGAATACACTACGGAGTGCTATGATCATATGAGTGTCCAAATCGGATATGGAAAAAGTGGAGATGAAGGTTTTGATATTCCTGCAGGTCATCCTGATCATGGAAAAATAGTGGCGGCATATTACTACTGGCTATTTCCTAATTTTATGTTGAACTTCTATCCATGGGGTGTGCAAATCAATATTGTAAAACCAATTTCAAAGGATTTTTGTAAGGTTGATTTTCTCTATTTTATTGGAGATGAAGAAAAGTGGGAAAAGTTCGGCAAAGACGCGCTAGCAGAAAAAGTAGAAAGGGAAGATGAATATGTCGTAGAAGGAGTGCAGAAAGGAATGAAGTCAAGATTCTACGATACTGGAAGATATTCTGCCAAAAGAGAAAAGGGCGTTCATCATTTCCATAGATTAATAAGTGATTATATGGGCTTTAAAAAATAGGACGGTGGCTTTGTTTGAATTGTTGGATTTGTGGAATCGTTTTATAATGTTGACCGCTATATTGGTTTAAATTTTGAAACGAATCATGATCCAAATGATCCACTAAAATTATACTGTATTCAATTTTGGCACTTCGTATTTACAACATAAGGAACTAATCTCCTCATTACGGTATTATTGTTAATTTTGCATTCTAAAATAAAAACAAGTGAGACTCAATAAATTTATAGCACACAGTGGGGTATGTAGTCGAAGAGCTGCAGCAGAATTAGTCAAAGGAGGAGAGATATCTATAAATGGTGCTATCGAATTGAATCCATCTTATATGGTAGAGGAATCAGATGTAGTAGAATACAAAGGCCGTAAACTCAAACAAGAGAAAAACAAAGTATATCTACTTCTCAACAAACCGGCTGGTTATGTAACCACACTGGACGACGAACAAGGACGACGAACTGTAATGGACCTTGTCCAGAAAAAGGTATCAGAACGAGTATACCCAATTGGCCGTTTAGATATGAATACAAGTGGGTTATTACTCCTAACCAATGATGGTGATCTTGCTCACAAGCTTTCTCACCCGAGCCAAGAAATTATAAAAATTTACCACATTAAACTTAATAACGATATCACCGACGAAGACATCCAGAAAATAAGGGATGGTCTGGAACTAGAGGACGGTCTAGCTATAGTAGACAAAGTAGATAGGATTAGAGATGGAGAAGCAAATGAAATCGGTATGCAACTGCATATGGGCAAAAATAGGATAGTTAGAAGAATATTTGAACACCTTGGTTATCATGTGAACAGGTTGGATAGAACCTACTATGCAGGATTAACCAAAAAGGATCTACCAAGAGGTTATTCAAGATTCTTAAATAAGCAAGAGATTATAGGATTGAGGCATTTTAGTGGAAAGGACCAGAACGAAGATGTTTCGTTAGATCGGTAAACTTGAGGGCTTGGTGCACAAACATGTTTTGCTAAGCACTACTTACCTAAACTTCCAATATATTGAAAACGACAATGGCTAGATACAATTATCTTAGCTCCAAAAATAAATCCTACAAAGAGAAACTTTCTCCACAACCACAAGTTCTTGAGGCATTCGGATTATTGAAATAAAAGCCTTTGCCATCAAGACCACCAGAAAATTCTAATGTGGTGTTGCATACATATAAAAATGACCTTAAATCGGTAACGATCTTGACTCCGTTATCTTCAAAAACTTGGTCTCCGTCTTTATCTTCAGTATCGAAATCCATATCATAGGTCAATCCACTGCAGCCACCACTAGTCACAGCGACACGAATGAAGTGTTGCTCACTGATCTCTCCAGAGGACTTTAGCTCTTGGATTTTATCTTTTGCAGTTTCTGAAACAAATAGCATAACCTATATTTTAATAAAATGATATTGAAGTGATATAATAACAAAGTGTTAATTCATTAGCAAGCCATTAATTCACAGAATTTCCGCTTTTTGTCGACACTTAACGTTGGCTAAATTTCTCAAAAAGAGCTTTATCTTGTTAACCAAGCGCATACTAATCATTTTAACCTTAGTTTTTTAACCACTTCATTGTAAAAGTACTACAATCTTTATTGGTAAATAGTTCTTTTAAATCTAATGAGATAAACTAAATGTCGTCAAATTAATTTATTGATGATAAAACTCACCAAACGATTTAGCCAAATAAGTCATAATTACATCCGCACCTGCCCTTTTGATACTAAGTAAAGTTTCGGGCATCACTACGTCATAGTCTAGCCACCCCTTATCACAAGCCGCTAGTAACATAGCGCATTCGCCACTTACGTGATATGCGGCTATAGGAAGATCAAAGTCTTCCTTCAACATATGTATTACATCCAAATAATGAAGTGCAGGCTTCACCATAAGAAAGTCTGCGCCTTCTTGCGTATCTAATTCCGCTTCTATAAGTGCTTCTTTTTTATTTGCTGGATCCATTTGATAAGACTTCTTATCTCCGAATCCTGGTGCAGAGTCCAATGCATCACGGAACGGGCCATAGAATCCACTTGCGTACTTTGCACAGTAAGACATGATACTTGTATTATAATATCCAGCATCATCCATAGCCGTACGAATCGACTCTACTCTACCGTCCATCATGTCCGATGGGCCTATAATATCAAATCCTGCTTGTGCTTGCGCTACTGCCATGCGATCGAGGATAGGAAGCGTCTGATCATTTACGATCTCACCGTCAATTACTAATCCATCATGACCATCCGTACTATATGGGTCCATAGCTACATCGCTGATAAGTGTTGCATCAGGAATTTCTTTTTTGATTAATTCAGCCGCTCTGAGGTAGAAGTTATCCTCTGCATAACTATATGTTGCTACTTTGTCTTTGTGCTCATCAGGTATGGCAGGAAATATCATAAACTTATCTATTCCCACCTCAATCGATGCTTCAATTTCTTTCAGCATAAAATCTAAGGTCATCCTAGAGGCTACTGGAAGAGAGGTAATCACTTCAGATTTATTTTCTCCAGGCAGTAAAAACAACGGAGATACTAAATTAGCTGGAGACAGATGAGTCTCTCTTACTGCTGATCTTATCGCTTCTGATTTTCTATTTCTTCTTGGCCTTCTTAGCATTCCGATTTATTTTTCAATTCTTAAAGCTCATACAAATATCAATCTAATATCTTTGGAAAGTATTGAACAGAGACTTCTTTTACGTAACTATTACACATCCAAGAATTAAAATTTCGATCCGTTCAGGTTTTATTATCTAAATCGAGCCATATCCATCCTAAGCAAAACTGCAATCATGATCGTAAATCCAAGCAAGGCACTTCCTCCTTTACTTAAAAATGGGAGAGGAATACCTATGACAGGCATAATACCTAGGGCCATACCAATATTGATGAAAAAGTGAATAAAGAATACTCCAGCGATACAATAGGCATAGTTTTGTATAAAAATATTTTTGGCCCGTTCGGCAATGATCACAATCCTAACAATTAGCAATGTGAATAAGAAAATAACACCAAAGGAACCTATAAATCCTTGTTCCTCACCAACAGTACTGAATATAAAATCCGTTGTCTGCTCAGGCACATAATTGAGATTGGTCATATCTCCTTTTAGGAAGCCTTTCCCTTGGACTCCACCGGATCCTATGGCAAGCTTTGATTGGATAATATTGTATCGAGCACCTCTTGGGTCACTTTTTTCTGGTCGAAGCCATACATTGATTCTATCTTGTTGGTGTGGCTCTAATAAGTTCTCAAAAGTTAAGGCTGATCCAAAAGCTAATAGTGCAGAAAACAATATGGCTGGTAGGACCAAAGTCAATGTTCTAAATTGTCTCTCTTGAAACATTAAATACGCATAAACCATAGTCGCTACTGCAACTAATCCCATGCCATACCAGTATAGGTCTCTTACATAGAGCAGGATAGAAAAAGCTGCGATAACAAAGTAAATAAGTGCAGATTTCCATGTTTCTCCTATATTATAAATTAACGTACCTAAGCCAATCAAGGCTACAGCAAGAACTACAATGTGTGGTTCGAAAACAAGAGATCCTATAAAAATAGCCGCTACCGAAAATCCTAATATATAGATAAGTGGGCTAAGGCCTCTACGATAAAAAAGAATAAAAAATGAAAGAAAAATAAGGGCTGATCCTGCATCCGGTTGCAACAAAATAAAAAACATAGGTAGTGCAATCAGACCAAAAGAAATAAGCATAGAGTTCTTTGTACGAATATCCGATTTGTACGAACTGAGAAATCCACTTACAGCTATGGCTGTAGCGAACTTAGCTATTTCCGAAGGCTGAAATGACACGCCTCCGAAGGAAAACCAAGATCTGGCACCCTTGATTTCTGTTCCAATAATTAAAACTAAAATCAAGAGAAATATGGCGGCTCCATATATAGGAAAAGCGAATGTATTCCAAAATTGCCAATCAATGGCATACACTATAACAAATGAGACCAAAGCGATTCCAACCCAAACTGTTTGCTTACCAATCGGACTGTTAAAATCTAAATAAGCGTATGGGATTTTGCTATCATACACCGCTGCATATAGCATCAACCAACCAATAATAAGAAGTGAAAAAAAAACAGTGAGTGTAATCCAATCTATAGATTTAGTCGTTTTTCCGGATCTTTGACTCATAGGAAATTCTTTTTAATTGCCTATCAATTCTGATTTTTCTATGTTGTCCATAACAGGTATTACTCCCCGAAAGTCTTTCTTTAACTCAAGAAGAAAACCCATAAGCTGCATTTTATTTTCATAAGCGCCTACCTTCACACGATAGTATGGTGCTACATGGTTCCACTTCACTTCTACACCTGGATATAGACCTGCAAATTTACCCCTTGCTGCTTCCATTTTACGTCTGTCATCGGTGGTAATAATCTGAATTCTCCAACCTTTGATACTTGTTTCTGCTCTATTCGTATTTGTGAATTTGTCCATCATCTGATCAACAGCAGGACTAGTACTTACAGATACATTTCCTTGCCCTGATAGTGAGTTCAAAAAAAACATTCCAATAAGAAGTAGTGTATATTTCATGATCAATGCTTTATTATTTTTATTCCTGAAGAAGTTCCTAACCTAGTTGCACCAGCTTTAATAAGCTCGTTCGCAAATTTTGAGTCTTTAATTCCTCCACTTGCTTTTATAGACACTTTGTCGCCTAATATTGATTTCATAAAGACAACATCTTCAAGTTTTGCACCCGTTGGCGCGTATCCTGTTGAGGTCTTTGCAAAATCAACGTTACTCTTGATACAAAGATTGCAAAGTAATTCTAATTCTTCATGATTAAGATAAGCTGTTTCTAATATTAACTTAAGGACTTTATTCCCTTTTAGCTTAGTAGCTGTAGTAATACTATCAATTTCATTTTCAACAGTTGCCCAGTCTTTATTTTTAACTGCCGATAAGTTGATAACGACATCTAACTCGTCAGCACCTCCATTTATAGCTTTTGAAATAGCTTCCATCTTAGTGGCAACATGGTCATAGCCAAAAGGAAACCCAATCACAGTGCATAATTTAACATTGGATCCCAAAAGTTCTTTTCTCGCTAGATCAAGATAATACGGTGATATACATACCGCTTTAAAATTATTTTCAATGGCTTCCTGACATAGTAATTTGATATCCTCTTCTGTGGCCGTGGGTTTTAGATTCGTGTGATCTATATATTGGTTTATGCTCATTTATTTTTTGACTAAAAAAGGGCTTATGAATTAAAATATACTAACGATGTAGAAAATCAATAGAACCATGTTCTAATATAATCATAAAGGTAGACCCTGTTTTTAATTATAAGGACTAGAACAATTAGGCAAATAGAAATCAAAATCATCTTTGTATTCTTTGCTACAATTCGATTTTTCTCTCTTCGACTTTTATATCTATGTCGTGAGGAATATGACATGCTCTTCGTTTATAAAAAAATGATTAGAAAATACAAAAGTACTATAATTGCAATGATAAGTAGACAAAAAAATCCACAACCAACTTAGTCGGTTGTGGATTTTATAGCTTTTCTCTTCTCTAAGACTTACGCCTTTTGAGCTTCGAGGTATTCTACTGCCTGACCTACAGTCTGAATATTTTCAGCTTGTTCGTCTGGAATAGATACATCAAATTCTTTTTCGAATTCCATGATAAGTTCAACCGTATCTAGAGAATCTGCTCCTAGATCGTTAGTAAAGCTGGCTTCATTGGTTACTTCTCCTTCATCAACGCCTAATTTGTCTATGATGATTTGTTTTACCTTTTCTGAAATTTCTGACATAGTGTTTGTATGTTTTAATTAAGTCCTACTTCGTTTTGGCATCATTGCCGAACATCCGCCAGGACATCATTTATAACATTGCTGATACAAATGGACGAATATTCACGCTTAAGTAAATGCAAAATAACCTCTTAGGAGATTCAAAACCAAGCTTTTTAAAGATTATTTAACAAATGGGTACATTTAAAAATAGTGCTCGGTACTATACTCAAAGTTAAATTTACTCCCTATTTCGTACTCTTTCATCCATAAAATGAAAAAAATAATATAGCGCATAAATGCAGTGCCCATAATGGCTTGACTTTTGTTTTGGTATATAAATATTACTATTTGGTAAGTATTATTGTTGATATCACACTAAGTGCAGTATATTTGCTTTCTTCTAAAATAAAACCACAAACATTGACTAAATTAAACATAGTAGATCACCAAAATACAAAGATCATAGCAACATTAGGACCAGCTTGTTCCAGTAAAGAAGGCCTTCTAAGCTTAATCGAAGCTGGAGTGGATGTATTCAGATTAAACTTTTCTCACGGTACGCATGAGATGCATGCAGAGACCCTGGATAGGATTATGGCAATCAAAAAAGAATATGGATCAAATGTTGGCGTATTAGCAGATCTACAAGGGCCAAAACTCAGAGTCGGAAAGATGGAAGGAGATGGGCTAGCTATCGAAGAAGGCGATATCCTCACTTTTGTCAATGAAATGTGCATTGGGAATATGGAGAAAATCTATATGAGCTATCCTGAATTTGCGAGGGATGTAAATGTAGGAGAACAAGTACTCATTGATGATGGAAAACTAGTGCTTGAGGTTGTAGAGACAAATAAAACAAATACTGTAAAATTAAAAGTTCTTTTCGGAGGAATTCTATCATCTAATAAAGGTGTAAATCTTCCTGATACTAAGATATCGCTCCCAAGTCTGACAACTAAGGATCTTGCAGATTTAGAGTTTATACTTACTCTTCCTGTAAATTGGATAGCACTCTCTTTTGTGAGAAAAGCACAAGACATAAAAGAACTTAAGAAAAAAATAGAAGATGCTGGTCACAAAGCCAAGGTTATAGCTAAGATAGAAAAACCAGAAGCTGTAGCTAGAATAAAGGAAATCATCAAAGCAACAGATGCTGTCATGATCGCCAGAGGAGATCTCGGTGTAGAGGTACCAATGGAACAACTTCCTGCAATCCAAAAACAAATAATAAAACGATGCATACAACGTGCTAAGCCAGTAATCGTAGCCACTCAGATGATGGAAAGTATGATTACTAATCCTAGTCCATCAAGAGCTGAGATTACTGATGTAGCCAATGCAGTATTAGATGGTGCCGATGCGGTAATGTTAAGTGGGGAAACCTCTGTAGGTAAGCACCCTGCAAAAGTGGTTCAAGCTATGAATAAGATCATAGAAGAAGCGGAGAAACACTACGAGATGCAAACAAAGCGTCCAAAGCCAAATCCTGACTCTTCTACTTTCTTATCTGACACACTCTGTTTGGCTGCGCCAAAAATCGCTAACGAAGTGAACGCAAAGGCTATTTGTGGACTTACTGTGTCTGGATATACAGCATTCAAAATGTCTAGCTACAGGCCTAATTGTAAAATATACATGTTCTCGGATCAAGAACATATGCTATCTACCCTTAATCTCGTGTGGGGAGTCAAGTGTTATAAGTATGAGAAGTTCACAACTACGGATGAAACTATCTATGATGTAGCGGAGATCCTAAAAGAAGCTGGAAAAGTAGTACCTGGTGATATTATTATCAATACAGGTAGTATGCCGATAAGTAAGCGATTTAGAACTAACATGTTGAAAATTACAGTAGTCGACTAAATAAAATACATATAAATAGTTAAAGTAGAGCCTTTGCATTGCAGTGGCTCTATTTTTTTGTTCTTGGTTTATCTATAAAACAATTTGGCTTTTCAAAGTTTAGGCATTCCAGAATCCAATAGACAGTTCAATGTCCTCTATACTCACCTCCTGATTAAAATTCCCTATTCCAATCTTCTCCAATAGAGAAAACATAATCACTCCACCTTTATTCTTCTTATCCTTTGACATAAGAGAAATTAATGTGTCAGTATCAGGAATCCGATCTGTATGGTGTCCATATATATTTATAATAGAATCCTTTATATGGTTTACTTCTGATTCTTTTATTTTTCCTTTTTGGAAACTAAGATGTGCTTCCATGACCATCCCGATCGCTATCGCTTCTCCATGAAATAGATGAGTAGCAGTATCAAGATTGTGAGATTCTATCGCATGGCCAAGTGTGTGTCCAAAGTTGAGTATTTTTCTAAGCCCTCTCTCCTCTGGATCTTCGTCTGTTACGCTTTTCTTGATCATTACAGAATCATAGACGAGCTGTTCCCAGTCCATATCAGAGAAGTCATTAATGTCAGCATCTCTATAATATGCATCTGCATCTTTAATAAGACCGTGCTTAATTACCTCTGCAAATCCACTTCTTACTTGTTCTTCAGGAAGAGTCTCTAGAAAGTCCGTAAATATGAATACTGCTCCTGGATTCTTAATAATTCCGATCAAGTTCTTGTAAGCATTGAAGTCGACACCCAACTTACCACCTACAGAAGCATCAACCTGTGACAATAATGTTGTTGGCAACTGTATGAAGTCCATACCCCTCATAAATGTGCTCGCAACAAATCCACCCATATCTCCAATCACACCACCACCAAGATTGATACATAAGGAGTGCCTGTCTGCACCAAAATCAATTAATGTCTCCCAGATTCCCTTGCATGTGTCTAGATCTTTATTTATTTCACCGCTATCGATTTCTATAATATCAAATTTTTGATGCAATAATCCAGCTATAGAGGGAAGACAATGTTCCGATGTGTTTTCATCAACTATAATGATGATAGATGAATAATCTCCTTTTGCAATGTACTCATTTACCGCATCCCAGTTATTGATGTGAATGTCATAAGTACTGCAGCTTATCTTTTTCATAGGAACATTTTTAGTTGGTATTCAAAGGCCACTAAATATAAGACTTAACAAAACAAATTCTCCCTTTTAAAATGGTAAACATCCTAAAACAAATCAACTAATCGAACGAATCAACAAATCATACTTTACTTACTGATACTCCCCTCATGTCCATGGGTATTAAGGCTCCATGCCTCTGGCTTATCATCGAAGAGAACCTTAGTCTTTGCCCATGTCTTCTGGAACAATTCTGAGTGTCTATATTTATTTAATGCCTCTTCACTTTCCCAGATACTATGTGTAAAACACACATTATCCGGCACTCTCGCTTGGTGCATCTCTACAAAATTACATCCATCAAATGCTGCTATCTTCTCACGACTTTCATTCCATATATTAATAAAGTCTTCGATTTTATCATCTCTAAAAGTCAGCTTTACAAATCTCGTTATCATCAGTCTAGGAAGTTTATTTGTATCGTTTCATTTTTATTCAGGTTCAGCAAATTGGAAGCTTTACCCATATTGATACCAATTTGCATATAACCGGCAGAGTTAAATGAACACATAACATCTCCAATAACTACATCGCCATAGTTTTCTGAAATCTTAGTTATCGGATCTTTTTGTTTATAGTAAATTTGGAAGTCTCGACCTTCACGAATTTTATCAAACTGATCTCTCTTAAGGTTAATAACCACATTTTCATAATGATCGATATGGATAATAGTTGCACGGATTTGCGACCCCACTACTACAGGCTTAATTCCCATTTTTTGGTTGATTTCCGACCTCTGAATTCCTATCTCTTTGATCGAATTTCCTTCGATGAGATAGCCTGTCGCCCAACCTAGGATCTTAGCTATACTATTTAGACCTAGTAATTTGTGGTCGATTTCAAATACATTCGCTGGGTTTAAGTCTTCAAATATGAGAGAGAATATCCCATTATCTGGCCCAATAAAAAAGTGCCCTTCTTTCTCGAAAGCAATGAAAGAACTCTGTTTTTGATAATAGTTATAAACCGAGACACAATGTATGCTACCTTCCGGGAATGCCCGAAAGACATTCTCCACAAAATGAGCGGCTTGCACAATATCATGAGAATCAACACTGTGACTTACATCTACAATCTGCGAATCTGGGGATCGCTGATATATGTGCGCTTTTAGTTCAGCGACATAGTAGTCTTGCAATCCAAAATCAGTAGTTATAGAAACTATATGCATGCTAGCGTTGTTCTAAAGTGCCTATCTATTCACAATATCAATATTTTGTGATAGGTAAACATTATTTCTGTAAATATTCTTTTGTCATCATACAAACACGGATATTAGCACGATGTAAAGCATAAAGATCATGTTTTTATATTAAATAAAAAACTAATATGATAACGAATCGGATTTTAGCATGAATTAATGAACGTAAAAGAAAAATAATTACATATTGAGTGAAATCATATTGACGATTGACGGTGTAGATCCATTGGCGCTATACGGTCGCAATAACTCTAAACTTAACCTTCTCAAGAAGGCATTTCCTGATCTTACTATTACCTCTAGAGGTAATAATCTAAAACTATCCGGTGAACGTAAGGACACCCAAAAAGCAAAGGCTAGAATAGAAAGTATGGTCAATATGCTGAAACAGAACATAGACCTTACCGACAAAGCTGTCATGGATCTGCTAGAAGGACACAATCCTTACGAAGTTCAACAAGAAGACTTGAAACGTGCTGGTAAAGTGATCGTATATGGTAATAACGGGAAACCGATAAAAGCGAAAACAAAAAATCAACGCGTTCTTGTCGAGAAAAGTGAGGTGAACGATGTTGTATTCGCTATCGGACCAGCGGGTACGGGTAAGACTTACACAGCCGTAGCATTAGCAGTACGTGCGCTAAAAAACAAATTGGTCAAAAAAATAATCTTAACTAGACCTGCAGTAGAAGCTGGGGAAAGTTTAGGATTCTTGCCAGGTGACCTAAAAGATAAAGTAGATCCATATCTAAGACCACTTTATGATGCCTTGAATGACTTAATTCCTATAGAAAAATTAGATTTTTTCATGCAGAACAGAGTGATCGAAGTGGCACCTTTGGCATTTATGAGAGGTCGAACACTGGACAATGCATTTATTATATTGGATGAAGCACAGAACTGTACAACAGGCCAGATAAAAATGTTTTTAACGAGACTAGGACCATCTGCAAAATGTATTATTACTGGTGACCCGAGCCAGATCGATCTTCCTGGACATCAGAAATCAGGACTCTTTCGTGCTCTGGATATATTACCAGGTATCTCTGGAATAGCAAAAGTAAGACTGACAACCGACGACGTAGTACGACATAGACTAGTCAAAGACATCATCCTCAAGTACAATGAGTCTGATAAGCTGAGAGAAGAACAAAAAGCAGCTGGTACAAGGCCTCCAACCAGAAGTGATAGACAATCTTCATACACAAACAGGAATAACTCCGAACAGAATAATAAAAACGAAGAGGAATGACTTCAAAAGTAATATATCTAGGAAACCTAAGAACAGAAGCCGAGCACCTAAAGTCTGGAACAAAAATAGTAACTGACGCTCCGACTGATAATAACGGCAAAGGAGAAGCATTCTCCCCTACAGATTTAGTAGCAACAGCGCTCGGATCTTGTATGATGACCATCATGGGAATAGCTGCCCGTAATCATGAGATTGATATGGATGGCACAGAATTAACGGTAAACAAAGTCATGGAATCTGACCCAAGAAGAATTGGTAAGATAGAAATTGTAATGACCATGCCTGCCAATGACTACTCTAAGAAAGAAAGAAAAATCCTTGAAGCTGCGGCTCATGGATGTCCGGTAGGAAACACGATCAAAACGGGAGTAGAGGATGTTACTATTGTTTGGCTAGATGATAAATAATGATAAGTTTATAGAACGCGGATTCAACGGATCTAGCGGATTTTCACGGATTTTAGATGATGATTTGCTATCGACTCCATAAGTAATAGACATGACGAAAATAAGAGTAAGCAAAGCGGATAAAACTGCTATTGGTAAGATAAAGCTGGGTGGATCAAAAAGTATTTCTAACCGAGTATTGATCATTCAAGCACTATGCGAAGAGTCGTTCGAGATTTCAAACTTATCAGATAGTGATGATACCAAGACATTACAAGCCTTGTTATCTTCTGATGATCATGAATTAGACGCACACCACGCAGGAACGACTTTCCGTTTTCTAACTTCTTATCTAGCAACGAGGGAAGGAGAAAACATACTTACGGGTTCAGAGAGAATGCAAGAACGTCCAATCAAGGCACTTTCGGATGCATTGATAAAGATGGGCGCAGATATCTCTTACTTGGGTAAAGAAGGATATCCACCGCTAAAGATTGGATCTCCAA
>CALKXE010000262.1 GCA_938003955.1 uncultured Saprospiraceae bacterium
AGGAATGCACTCCATAAGTGTACAAATTGGAAAAGAAGTTTCTACGAAAAAAATTCTTATCCTAGACTAATTTTAGAATTAGTTAGTCAGTTAACCCTATGATTGACAAATCGAAATCGGTATCGCAGATTTGTGGTACCGATTTCTTATTTTATTTAGAAATGGTTCATCAATTCACCATCAAAATAACCCCTAAAACCCAGTGTGCTTAGTTATTTAGAATTGATACTTTTTGAGTGAAAGATTCCTGTCCTTCTTTTCTTACTTGTAAATAATAAACCCCACTTCGTAAATCAGAGATATTCAACTCGACAAGCTGATTTTTAATCAGTTCAATAGTAAGTGTCTTGACTCTTTGACCTAAATAATTGGTCATGATCAACTCTACTTGTTGCGTATCTTCCAAGTTCAAATCGATGAACAGCTTGCTACTAGCAGGATTAGGAAAAACAGAAATATCTACTAAATTAGGTTCTACATCCACACTAGTATTAGTATCCTCACCTACTAAGTATGCTCCCTCAGGTCTGACATAAGGCTCATAATCTGGTAATGGCATCATTGCAAGTCTATCATTGACTGCCTTGAATAAAACCATTTCATCTGCCATCATATAGCCTTTTTTATCACCAAGATCAGTGGTTGTACTGGCAAAGGTAACCCCTGCGCTAGCATCCGTAATTCTTCTTGTAAAACGATATACTTGCTCCCTATCGACAAACACCAAAGGTCTACTTGGTACATGCCATCTTTCTCTCATCGGGAACCAACCGTGCTTTACAATAGGTCTACCATCAAAGTCTATCAATGGTTCTTCTATCATATCAGGAATCGTAAATTCTTCATAAGACCATGAGTTGGGTGGTGCACCTTGTCCTAAGGGTGTGATGTGTCCTCCTGTATAATTACCCAGGTTTATTTGCGGTCTAAACCTCATTATTTTATAATCTATCGGATTCATATCGTCAAGACCATCAGAATCAACTAATAGAAGATTGCCATCCGTATCCCTAAAATATTCAGGGTTCCCTTGTATTGAAATTGCTGCATCTCGATCCGTAGATCGGATCATTGCATGAAAATCATCTAATCTCCCTATATCGGATAAGGCATGTGCTCCATCTAGCCAATACCCATCAGCATAATCTTTTACTTCCTCTATAAATCCCTTCATCATATACTCGTAGGCAGCATATTGATCTCCATTAAAATTAGTATCATAGTAATCTTTCCAGGCAACTTGAACCGTTGAATCCGCCCGCTCCATAAACCCAACATGAATATAAAGTATTATCTTTTTTCCTGAATTTTGAAAAATGTCTAATACATCAAATATGATTTCATCATTGGGTTGAGTCGGTACTATACTAGGATCTATTTCTGTGGCAAGGTCAATATTTGCATTCTTACCAAAAGTAAAATAATGTGAGTGGGCAAAATAACTAAGGTTAGAAATGATATGTCCCACCTCTGGCAATTCATCTACGATCTCTTGTGCTCCGCTTACGAGGTCATATCCACCCGCTACTTCAGAGTCAAGTCGTTCTCCACCAAAAACAGGAAATGTAACACCCCACGAACCAGCTAGCCAATCAGCATATACCGTAGTATCAAGTTGTGAGACACTGCCTTGTATTCCATCTATGTAATAAGAGGTTGGCCCAGGATTCTCTCCTACCGCAAATCCTATCCTTATTAAGTCATAACCATCAGCAGCAAGAACCTCAGACGGTATATCAGTGCCATCAAAATCGAAAGAAAAGGATTGCCAAGTCTCTCCTGATGGAAATTCAGCTTCTTCATAAATACTACCACTCGCTCCTAATACTGAATTTCTTAATTCAATACGCAGCTTATTATTCTCAGATGTAAGTTCTGATGTCTCCATTGAAATATAAGCTTTCATAGAGATGCTTAGATCTGATAAATCTATAATGGAGTTAGGTAATCTAAAGGTGACAAAATCATCTCCTTGCCCATTGCTAACAAACTTAGAAACTATAGGGTTGGTATTTAAACCTTCTATTACTGGGTTGGCTTGATTGTTTGTAAATGTTCCTACGACACCTTCTTCATAAATAAGGTTATGAACATCGTTTGCGTTTTCATACCAGCTATTTTGTGCCATTAATGCATTCAACTGAAAACAGAAGGCAATCAATAATATTGGTACAATTCTAAACATTATTTCTATTGTTTTAAATAAAGCGATTTACAAATTCTTAAGTATTGGCTATCAATAGTAAGTTCTTATTCTATTTACGACTTATTATGCCTCAATGGTTTTTTGATATTAGGCATGAATCTCAATAATAGCCGTAGCTACTGAGGTATTTATAACGAAGAAGCATAAAGAATAATCTCAAAAGTATGGGGTAATTATAATCGTAACTGGTATTAAACAGCTCCAATAATAAATAGTCCGCTTCGTAATTTATCCTTTTAATAATTTCAAAGTCTGTTTGCTGCCATCAGTAAGCGTCACTTTCAGTAAGTATAAACCATCATTAAGACTTGATATATTTACATCTTTAAACTGGCTAGTAAATTCGTAAATCTTGGCTCCGTCTAAATCATACAAAACACCTGACTTTACTGGTTGGCTCAAGCTAAAAATTTCTTTAACTGGATTAGGGTATACAATAAGGTCTTGACTATTATTTAGAACATCATCAAGGCCTACAGTACCTAAATAAAATGTGAGGTCATAAAGCCTAAATCTTGGCACTAAGCCACCAGAATTAGTAAGTGCAGTGGTTATAATATCTAGTTCTTGACTTGTATTTGTATAAGTTACTGGTGTATCAAAATCAAAATTTATATCATCAGAAGTTGATAAACTTGTGTAATCAAAGGATTGAGTTTCACCAGCAATAGTAACATCAAATGCTACAACATCATCTTCTTGTGATCTAATTCTAAATGTAACTTTATCAATTAAAACAGTTGTGTTATCTGTAGATTTCACAAG
>CALKXE010000263.1 GCA_938003955.1 uncultured Saprospiraceae bacterium
AAAGGTTTTCGATCTCCAGTTGCTAAAGCAAAACGTGGAGGTTTCAAAAATTATCGATCGGATGATTTAGCAGTAGATGTATTAAAACATTTACTTGCATCAGTACCTAATGTAGATCCAAAAACAGTTGATGATGTAATCGTTGGTTGTGCAAATCCAGAAGGAGAGCAAGGATTACAGATTGGTCGTCTTATCGGAGCAAGAGCCCTCGGGCAAGAAGTAGCGGGTATGACTGTCAATAGATATTGTGCATCAGGATTAGAGACTATCTCTATAGCTGTAGCAAAAATAAAGGCAGGAATGGGTCATATCTATGCCGCTGGAGGAACTGAAAGTATGAGTACAATCCCAATGACGGGATATAAACTTGCACCGAGTTACAAAGCTGCAATGACTAACATCAACTATCATGTAGGTATGGGTGCAACTGCGGAAGCGGTAGCGGCTAAGTACAATGTAACTCGTGAACAAGCGGATGCATTTGCAGCAAAATCTCATGACAAAGCAGCCGTAGCAATTGACTCTGGCTACTTTGATGATCAGATAGTACCAATAACGGTAGAAGACGTATTTGTCAAAGATGGTAAGAGAATAGAATCATCTCATACTGTAACAATGGATGAAGGTCTAAGAAGAAGTACAACTCCAGAAGGATTGGCAAGACTAAGACCAGTATTTAAAGCGAATGGAATCGTAACTGCGGGTAATAGTTCTCAGATATCTGATGGTGCAGCATTTGTATTGGTAGTGAGTGAGGAGATGGTTAAGAAATTGAACCTAGAGCCTATTGCAAGACTAGTATCTTGTTCTGTTGGTGGCGTAGATCCACTTTATATGGGAATCGGACCTTGTGTAGCAATACCAAAAGCACTGAAGCAAGCGGGATTAAAGCAATCAGATATTGATTTGACAGAGCTGAATGAAGCATTTGCGACACAGGCATTAGCTGTAATCAGAGAAGCTGGTTTAGACCCTAACAAGGTAAATATCAATGGAGGAGCGATCGCACTAGGTCATCCACTGGGATGTACAGGTGCTAAGTTATCTATCCAGGTAATGAATGACCTAAAGAGAACAGGCGGAAAATACGGAATGGTCACAGCCTGTGTTGGTGGTGGTCAGGGTATCGCTGGTATCTATGAGATGCTATAAAAATAAATTTTAAAATATTTTATACCAACAAGACCTGATAGACTTCAAAATCTATCAGGTCTTTGTTTCTTTAGCTAACTTTGCAAAATATCGCTTTCGCAAATGTCAACAATCCAACACGAATCAACAAATCTAACAAATCAACAAATCAAGCGAAATTCGTAAATGAAAAAAATCCTAGTCATATCAAACTACCGCGGATACCATACAGCCAGACCAGAGGCTGAGATCTTCATTGGACTAAAAAAACTAGGATTTGATATTTCTATCATGACTTATGCTGATGCTGAATACATCAAAAAGTTCGAAGAAGTTGGAATTAGAGTGATACGCAAGCATCCAGAAAAAAAGCACGATATAGAATTCATCAAAGCGCTCAAAAAAGAACTGAAAACTGGGAAGTATGATCTGCTTCATTTATACAACAATAAGGCAATCAGAAATGGAATCCAAGCTACAAAAAACGTCGATATACAAGTTGTTATATACAGAGGGGCATCTGCAAATATGGCTTGGTGGAATCCACTGAATTACTTCAAGTTTTACCATCCAAGAATAGATTATGCAATTTGCAACTCTGATGAGATTAAACAAAAGTTTTTAGCAGCGCCATTTATCCACTCAATAAAGCCAGTTACTATATTAAAAGGGCATGATTTAGAATGGTACCCTAATACGCAAATTCATGATATTAGATCAGAATTAAATCTCCGATCAGATTCAATTCTGCTAGTTACCGTTGCCAATAATAGAAAGGTAAAAGGCATAGATGTCTTATTAAAATCAATGATGCATATCCCAAAAGACACTAATATCGATCTCATTATTATTGGTGAAAAAATGGAAAAGGCACCTATACCAAATCTCATTAAAAATTCCGAAAGAGTTGATCGAATTCATACCCTAGGATTTAGAAAGGACGCATTGAATATTGTGGCAGCTTGTGATGTATTTATATGCCCATCAACTGGCAGTGAAGCATTGACTAAAAGTGTCATAGAAGCCATGTCACTCGGTGTAGTACCTATCATTTCTGATATAGAGGGAAACAAACCTTTGGTGGACAATATGGTAAACGGATTCGTATTCCAAAAAGCAAGCCCGAGAGATCTAGCCGATACAATCATGATCGCTTACAATAGCCGTCAATCGCTACCTGATTTCTCTAAAGCTGCAAAATTGAAAATAGATCGAGATATTAATACTGAAAAAACGATTATGAAATATTCAGAATTTTATATTTCAATAACTTAAGCTGAATGTTTTCTTTACTTCTCGAGGAAAGATAGAAATTGGGTTAGATTACATTATGCATTCTTATATAATTGTATGGAATCGATGTTACACTGTACCTCAGGCATTACCGAAACTGTGATCATTGAGTTGATGCGTCAGCGAAAATCGGTGAGCATATTATTAACGTAAAGTATCTAATACCACTTGAGTTTGATAATGCTGTATAAGATTTAGAAATTATTCGAGGAGAGTCAAGGCAAAAAACGCAGATGTAGCATTAGCTACAGTGAGTATTTTTAACGATGGATATCATCGAATAAAGCTAAATATATGCGGCGATAGTTCATCTGGCTTCTGCAAGAAACAGTGGATTATGAACTCAATTGGTATAAAATCACCCAATAAGACGTAGATGTAAAAATTGTAATTTGTGATTTTCGCAAAATATCAGCTCACCGATCGCTAGCGCTCAATGATCTTGGGGTTCGTTTATGTTTGTTAAAACTGCAACTTCTAACTTTATCTACTACCTAATTGTGTCTTTCACAAAGAGTATTTAATTACGTTTAAAAATCACAAATTCTTACCAATCTACTCTCCAGCTTAAAATCGGAATCATACCCAATTGTTTTTTAAGCGTTGATTTTTGTGTAAGTGGTTCGTAATAATAGTATGCGTCATTTTCTCTATTGGTCACATTTTGGATGTCAAGAGAGATAGTGGATCGTTTGCTTGGTTTGTAGTAGATTCTGAGGTCCGCACGGTAATAGTCAGAAAGCTGAAGCTGTGGTGGGTTCTCATGATTAAACTCAGTATATCCCCATTCTGTAGAATTTAATGATGATACTCCCAATTGAGTTTCCCCGCCCCTCATATGCCAAGAAGTCGCTAAACCCAAAGCTCTTGTTGAACCAATAGACCATTCTTTCTGAAGTCGGACATTAAAGATATAACGATAATCTAATGGGGCTCGTGCTGTTCCTATTCCAATCCCTGTAGAATAACCGACCTTAGAATTTTGCAATGTTAAGTTAGAATTAATATTAAAGCCCCTAATACTTTTATTCCCATAGAAAGACACTCCTCGAATTGTAGGTGAATCTACACTTAAATACACATCATTAATACTTGAATAGTTTAATGGTAAAACATCAAGATTTTGGAGCGATAATATTTCAAAACCAGATCCTCGATTAGACAGATTTCTTAAGTCATGTCGGTAGAACTTAACACCAAACCCTTTATAACTAACATCTAAACTTACGTTGTTGCTGATTTGATTTTGGAGACTAAAACTATCGAGGGCTAACTCAATAGCTTGATTTTGAGCGGCTCTCGATACAGATAAATTCATATTTAAATCTCCTACCTTATACTCTAATCCAACTTGCCCTATAACATCGACTAGGTTTTCTTCTGTATGCTGAGAAGTTACTCCTAGAGTGGAGCTAAGAACTAAGTTATGCAATAAGTCAACACCGATATTTAGAGTGGGTTGAAAAGATAAACTTGATCTATTTATTTGACGTTCG
>CALKXE010000264.1 GCA_938003955.1 uncultured Saprospiraceae bacterium
TTCTTAAAGTTTTGTGCATCGAGTATCTCCTTTTTGAATTGAATGCATGGTCTACACCAATCACTTCCGCCAAAAACCATTAATATTTCTGCATTATTAGCTTCTGCATATGCAATTGCCTCACTTGATTCGGTGAAGTAATTAGAGGTCGCTTCTTGTGCATTTATACTTATTGTCAAGAATATAAAAAGCACTAAGTTTAGTAATAATTTCATATATTAATTTGTTATTTTTTTTTGTGATTTGATTATTATTTACGGAAATAAGTGATTGTAACGGTCCGTAATTAACACTATTTCTCATTTTTAACATGAACGATTTCAAATAATCAGAAAGTATAACTTAAGATTTTATTAGGACTCAAGTCAAGCTCAATGATCAGTACTATAATTTTAAAAGTTGTAGTATCCGCCTCCTTTAAGCCAGATTCCAGGGTGATTAAAATTATTCAATGGAGATATGTATTCTAGACCCAATCTCATTTCTATTTTACTTGATAAATTAAAATCTGTACCAAGTGAAAGTATGATTTGGTTATAGTTCTCTAAAGAAATTCCTCTTTCAGGATCTATATAATATTCAGAGCCGTCAGTTGATTTAATTTCAAATTGATACTTTTTAATATTTCTGACTACTCTACCATAACCTACACCAGCAAATGGTCTCCATCTGCTTTCTAAATTTAGTAGATATTCAATGCCTATATTTAAAGACAATTTCGATATTATCTCATCCGAATGCTCAATGACATCTCCCTCTGCAAGCTGTGGGTAAGGAACATCGGGAATTGTCATTCCTACATCGTCTAATCTAGACTTATTTTTCAAAAGAGAAAACCCAAAATATCCTCTAACTACATTGGAAAAGAATGTCGTGGCTCTAAGCTCAAATCCAATACCTTTTAAATTAGAATCTTTAGGATTTATAACATAGGCTGCATTCCCATTAATGCTTAGTGACTTAGGAGTTATTGCATTTAGTAAATTAAATTTCCTTTCATTCTTTATTAAAGTGATACTCGAAGAATGAAGCGGTGCTCTTGATAAATATTCAATATTCTGATAATCTAAAATTGGTAATCGATATAAAGTATTAAGAGTGAGGCGTTCACCTAACTGTTGGTTTATAACAGGACTTTCTATATCTCTACTATTATAAATATTATCTAAAAGATTAGATTCATTTAATTTTTCGAAAATTTTCTCTTGATTGTAAAAGGTCGCATATTTACTTTCTAATACAATATTACTAGACTCCAATTGGGTAAGTTTAAACGACATTTTATGTAGACTACTTTGAAGCTTGGTGTATTGGTTTGTCATCTGGACAAGATCCCTCTTAAGATCCGCTTTAGAAATAATTTCTTGATCGTTCTTAACCGTAGTTTCTCTATCGACATACTTCGTTATATATACAGTATCTACAATTTCATTCCTTTTACTTCCAACAAGTTGCCCGTCAGTAGCACTCATCATCCAGTATGCATTACTAAGTCCAAACAAAATGAGTAATGAACCTATCGCCCAATATGGCCAAACAGCTTTCTTAGAAGGAATCACTTCACGAGCTTCTCTATGCGCCAGAAAACTATTCCATTCTTTATCAGTTGCTTTGACTTCTGATGGATTATTAACCTTATCCCTTATTTTATCGTATATATCCTCCATTAGTTATATCTCTTTTTTGATGGGTTAAGACTTGTTTTTTTTATTATTTCTTCTAGTTTCATTTTTGCTCGACTGAGATTACTTTTAGAAGTTCCTACACTTATTCCAAGTAATTCAGCAATTTCCTGATGTTTGTATTCCTCTATTACATAAAGGTTAAATACAATTCTATATGCTTTAGGTAACTGATTAATCATCTTAAATATGTGATCAGAATCGATATCATCCGTCAATTCTACATTTATATTTTCTGCTGTCTGTGTAAGTTCTTCTGTTTCAAACTTGATTGTATATTTTTTCAAGTATTGCAGACAAGAATTGATACATACCTTTCTTAGCCATGGTTTAAAGTCGTATTGTTCATCATATCTATCTATGTATTTAAATACAGTATAATATGCATCATTGAGCATTTCCTCAATCTCTTGTTTAGACTTTCCATATCTTTTACATATTGATATAACATAACCATAATAGAGCTCAAAAAGCTTGCGTTCTGCGGCTAAGTTTCCCGCTCGACATTCTCTTATAATAATATGTATGTTAGAGTCTCTGATTTTTTGGTATTGTCTTATATCCTCCTATATGATACTATGTGAAGAAATGGTTGCGTCAATTCTTATTTATTCTAAATTACTACTCTATCTGCAACAGCATCCAGAGAAATCAATGCTAAAGTAGTACATACTAAATATAATATTCCATCCCTTCAAGATGTGATAAGAAAACAACTGTGAATAGCAAACTTCCACCTCCCAGAAATACGATGACAGAAGCTATATTGGAATGAATAGAATTTTGAATAATATGGGCTTGACTAATATTATTAATTAATAATTCATCTCTTAATAGAGCACCTAGCACATCATGTCACCTAAATTTTCTTGCTACTAAGTATTGAGATCTAGAAAATCGAAAGATGGATGCACCTGTAAACTTATGCTATTCGATGAAAATTGAATTATAATGTCAAATAAATAAATAGAGCAAGTATGAAATTGAGAAAAAAGCGACCTGATTGAAGTATAAATGTTTGCAAAACGCACCTTTATATTTTGGTAAAAAATGATAGGCAAGAACTTGTAAAAAGAGCGAAATAAGAAACCATGATATATAATTATGGATACCAGCAAGTCCATTTTCAAAGTGCCAAAAGTCAAAATTACTGGCCATTTGTTCCATCAGGAAATCTAAACTAACCATTAAGAGTGCACCAAATACAGAAGCTGTATAGATATTCTTGAAAATTGATTGAGCCATATGAGATGTAACAATTACTAAAACGGCCCAGTAGACTCCAATCATAATAGGTACTCCCAATATCTTAATACCTAAGTTGTTTCCGTATTCATATACCCCAAAAATATCTCCAGTACTTATGCCTAAAATTTCCATTAACATCCCAACAGTAAACGCTATTACAAATAGGAACTTTCCCCCATTAGTAAGTAAAGGGACATTGAAAATTAGCAAAATAAGGCATATAAATAGGTTTAAGGGTGTCTTTGGAATAAACCATTCCGAATAACCTAAGCTAATACCTATTAAAGCTGAAATTGTAAACAACCACATTATACCAATCGAAATCACTTGGTACGAAACTTTTACCTCCTCTTGGCTGTAGGATTGAAAGATTCTCTGATTAATTAATTTGATAACTTCTGACATGACCGTTTTGATTAACAATTTCTTAAACAAACTTTATCAAATAAGGTTGCTGACAATCTTAGCAGAATTCAAGCAAAGTGGTATACCACCACCAGGATGTACCGATCCTCCTACAAAATATAGGTTACTAATGTCCCTTGAAAAATTGGGATGTCGAAGAAAAGCTGAATATTGGCTATTACTTGATGTCCCATAAAGTGATCCTTGATGAGAACTAGTTCTACTTTCTATAAGCCTTGGGTCTAATATATCCTCTTCGAGTATCAATGACTCTAGATCAATATTAAGAACCTTATCTATTTTTTCGATAATATTTTTCCGCGATTTAGAAATGAAGGCATCCCAATCTTGCCCAGTATCACTAGGAGTGTTGATCATTACAAACCAATTCTCGCAGTTTGTGGGAGCATCTGAGTCGTTACATTTACTTGATATATTGATATAGATTGTAGGGTCTTTATGTATTTCCTTTTTTTCAAAAATATAATTAAACTCTTCTTTATAGGAGTCACTAAACAGAATGTTATGCAAATCCAATTTACTGTGATTTCCATTTACTCCCCAATAAAATATAAGTGCAGAGCTAGATCTTTCTTGATCAAGTATTTTTTTCGGTTGTCGATGCTTAGACAGTAATTTTTTATAAGTAGAAAAGATATCCATATTAGAAATCAAGACATCCGATTTTATAATTTCTCCATTTATTTTTACTCCTAGTGCTTTTTTGTCTTCTAATAGAATTTCTTCTACAAATTGAGAAAAGTGAAACTTGACTCCTTGTCTTTTTGCTAATTCGTAAAGACTTTGTGAAATGGATTTCATCCCCCCTTCAGGAAAATATGTACCTAAGCCCATTTCTAAATGCGGAATCATAGACATAATACCAGAGGTTTGATAAGGGGACGAACCATTGTAGGTAGCAAACCGATCAAAAATTTGAATCAATTTAGAATCACTAAATACTTTTCTATTTTTACCATGTAGCGTAGAAAAAAGATCTAATCGAAGCATATTTAGAAAAGCTACGATTGTCTCCTTGGAAAAATAAGTTGATAATTTATGCAGAGATTTTTCAATAAAAATAGGATTCGTTAAATCATACTTAACCTTACTCCTTTCAAGATAACTATCAATAGTAGATTCACTGACATCAAAATGATTTGCCATACCTTGAATAATCTCTGTTCTCCCAGAGGGCATAGAATAATTATAGCCATCGTCCCAAAAGTAGTTGCAAATCGTTTCCTTCTTATCGTATTTGAAATATTCTTCAGGTTCATCTCCACAAAGTTCAAAGAGTTCTGTAACCAATCCTGGCAATGTAAATAGTGAAGGACCGGCATCAAACCGAAAGTCACCAACATTTATAGAGGTCATCTTGCCTCCAGGGTAATCATTGGCCTCATAAACGTTTACATTATAACCTTTGACCGCTAATCTAATACTAGCTGCTATTCCAGCTATACCAGCTCCAATGACGATTGCTTCTTGCATGCTTAGCGAACAAGTAAAACACTATATAGTTTAACAACCAAGATGCAAACGTGAGCTAAAAATATATACTTAACTACTGGTGAGAAACAGCAAAGACTGCGTTTCCATTTTTAATTCTTCTTGTTCCTCCATTTTCGCCAAACAAAATACAATCGAAATTGGCCTTTATCATCCATGTTGGATCACCGAGCTCGTTTACCTCATAATCTGTGATTTCTAATACATCAAATCGAAAAGGAAGAATCTGACCAATCGTACTAGAAGTATAAAAGATTCCATCTTCAGTTGTATAAGATATACTAACCGCATTATTATTGTTGTCAGGAGTAGAAAATGCAAATGAGCTTTGATTAAATCCAATGTTATAACCATCAAGTAAATTCAAATCTGCAATGTTAATTACAATATCCGTAGTGCAACCACTACCTGAGAATACTCTAGCTGTGTATATTGAAACATTAGGATTTATAATTATAGAATTACTAATCGCACCAGTAGACCAAGAAACCTGAGCAAAAGGAGAAGAAGTGACAACCTCTATCTTAATCCCATCATTCGTATTTATAAAATTTAGTGAAATATCACATTCAACTGATAATGGAAGTATTTGTCTTTCAAATTGGACAGTTAAAACATCCGGTATATTATAAATCAATCTCATTCCATCACCAAGTGCTGTATCATTATTCGAATCAATCGAAATTGATTCACCAGACAGTACCTCACTTCCGACTCTCCAAGATGAATTTTCCAGCGGATTCTGATCATTAGTAGTCAGTGAATAATTGTGTTTATATCCATTTCTGGGAACACTATAGAAATCATAGTTACCTTTTGTAAGTCTATTCTCTTCTGATTTCTTTTGATGAAACTGTATAGCAAAGTTTTCTGCACAACCACTTTCGCAAGATTCATCTTTGCCAAACAAACCAGAATAGATAATTTCATCTTCTATTTCTGCGTGTGATGCATACATGTAATATAAATCATCTCCAGCATTGAAACTAATCGAATCGCTTTTAGCAAAAGGAATACCCGCAGTAAAAACAGGTTCCTCTATCGTTGGTAAGAATTCTACTTTCTCACAAGAGGAGAATAAAACAACCAATAACACGATCAACATTTGTAATTTCTTAATCATAGGTCTATATTTTAGCGATTAAGTAACAAAATCCAAAACTTGGGTAGGCCTTAGATCCAGAATTTTGAGCATTTACGGTATTATCTATTTCGCTTTTACGATAGACAAGTCCAGCGTTTAATTCTAACCTCCTACTTAATATGTATGATACACCTACTTGATAAGACATTGTTAATGGATTGAAAACATTATCAGTTACCCAAACAGATTCCTCTGCACCTTCAGCGTTATTTATATTTCCGTTTGCTGCAATATGATAATTTAATAAAACTCCCCCGTGAACGGACAGTTGATCGAAAGACTTTTTCAATTGGATAGGCAGTATAAGTGCATTTCGTTTATTCAAAGTCATTGTTCTATCAACCAATGTGCTTCCAAAACTATACTGTTTATCTTGCACGGTAACTATCGCTCCATTATTGTATTTAGCATATTCGAAACCTAAGCCACACATAATTGACCAATCTGGTCTAACCTTGTAATCTACACCTATACCAGTTTGAGAAATGTAACCTTGATTATATGCTAGCGAAGAAAATAGTCCAATATTGAATTTATCTTTCTTATTTACTTGTGTCATTAGAGGTACAATCTCTTTCTCTTCTAAAGTCAACTTATTAGTAGCCGTTTTTAAAAATGGAAATTCTAAAACTCCATCTCTTATTTCTGGATTAAGCAACGATACTTTATCTTCATTTTTTTGATCATTTAATGATGTAGGAAACTGAGAATCTTTTTCAGTATTAGTTCTATTGACTTCTTGATTTGAAGTAATCCCCGTATACGTCGATTGCTTAGTCAAAGTCGACCTGTCCTCAGAGGAAATGTTTTCAGAATTAACTTCAGACTTTTTGTCTGAATTACTAAGCGATTTTGATTCTCCAGATATTGATTTTTTTGTATCTGTAGCACTTTCTGTAATTGACATACCATTGTCTAGTGGATTATCATCACTTAAGAAATCGGCGTTTCTTGTGTTTGTAAATAGATCTCCATTTAGATCTGTTGAATTAATTGACGTTATAGGGTTATCATTAATTGACGCTTGTTGTTGATTATTTCCACTTTTGTCAATTTTGATTTCATGTTTTGTTTCTTGATTATTCGAATTTAAAATATTTGTATTGTCGTTCTCTTTTTGTGAAACGCTATTTTGATTATTTATTTTGTCATTTCCACTATCACCATATTTTGAGAAATCTTCAGTATTGTAATCTGAGTTCAGATTATTCCAGTTTTCCTTATCATTAGAAGAAGTATTTTTCATGGCAGTGCTAGAACTTGAAACAGTACTAAATTGCCAAAACCCTATTAATGATACTATCAACAATAAGGCTAAGCCAAGGAATGTTTTCCAGTGCCTCTTACGAGGAGGTACTCCGTTACCATTCACATCGTCATCTTCATCAATCAAAGCTGCCATCCTACCCCATGCGGCCGGATCATATGGGACTATATCGTCTCCCAACTTTGATTTAAAAAGCTTATCTAAATTATTATTCCCCATACTGGATAATTTTTTCTGTCTCGTTCATTTTTAATATCATCACCTTCAATCTCTTCCTCGCACTATTTAGATGCCATTTTGATGTTCCAGTGGTCAATCCTAGTTGCTCACCAATTTCTTGATGTTTAAATCCTTCAACCACATATAGATTAAAGACTAATCTTGTAGTTTCTGGCAATTGCCTAACCATCTCTCTCAAATGATCAGCTTGCATATTTTCCTCTGCAACATTGTATTCGAAATTATTAAGATTACTATCTGCATTGACAAGTTCTGAATCGAAATTCATCACACTTCTTAGCTTTTTAACCTTTCTACAAGCGTCTATATTTTCATTTACTGTGATCCTAGCCATCCATGGCTTAAAAGGCTTAGTAACATCGTAAGTAGCTAATCCTTTAAGTATTTTTAAATAGGCCCTATTGACCACATCTTCTGCAGCTTGATGATCATTTTGATATCTTAGTGAGATACTCATCATATAACCAAAACATTCCTTATAAAGCTCATATTGAGCCTTACGGTCTAGTTTGATTAATAATGATATTTGCTCTCGCGTAATATTCAAATTGTCTTAGTTAAGTTTTGATTTAAGCTTTTGTAAAGTCTTTTCTAGATACTATATTTTTATTATTCTTTTTATTTCTCTTCTATGACCAACTTCTATTCTTAGAAAGTAAACTCCTTTTGCAACATTGGTAATATCTAATGAAAATTCTAAACCTTCAAGATGAAGATTAGAATAGCCAGCTACCTCTTTTCCGCTTACGTCTATTAAAGTTACGATTGGTTTATTCTTCGAAAACAATTCAGAAGTTATATTAATATAATTGGAAGTTGGATTAGGGAATGTTTTGATATCTAAATCGTTAATATTATTAGTTACCATTGATATATCATCAAATGATAAATCATAAATTACAGGATCATCTTCAGAAATAGTAACTTGAAGTTCCATCCTATCTAAACCTGGTCTTTCTCTAACCAGTGTATAAGTTCCAAACGGCAGTGATTCAAAACCGAAAAAGCCACTCAAATCAGTGTATTGTTGCCCAACTACTTCGGAATCATGAAACAGTAATATGTTTTCATTAAATTCATATTCTCCAGCATAGCCACCAATTTCGCCTTTACCGAATATGCCATTAATAGGAATTGTATTTATAGCAATTAAATCATCCAATCCTGATCCGCCATTAATAATAGTAAACTGATCCGACTCGTCCCAAAATGGACTCATAGTATTATAAGAAGGTATATACTCTTCTGAATTCTCAGGAATAGCTCTAGCTATGTATGTACCATCTTCTATATTCTCTAAGTAGAACAAACCATGAACATTTGGAATAGACCATTCCTGTAGAATATAATATAAATATATATGATCATCTTCTACTTTGTAAAGCTCAATCTCTGCGTTTAGTCCTTCTTGCAGATTAGAGTCGGTGTAACTAATAACAACACCATTGTTAAAAACCTGACCACTTTCAGTAAAATAAGTACATGCGTTGAATGTACATTCATTTTCTAAAGTAACAGTAACACAATACAGTCCTGCTTTATAAACAGTAATCGAAGGAGTCACTTCTTCAGTATTCCATAGATACGATGCATTCGGTGTTACCTCTCCCTCAGTAGTAATTGTTGAAAGAATTGCTGCGGTCTGGTTAATGAATTCAGTTACTATAGATCCGTCACAAATATCAATTGAATCCAAAGTAACATTGTAACAATATTCAGATTCACACCCCACTGCATCCACTATAGAAACACAATATTCTCCACTTTTCTCTATGATAATAGAAGAACCAACTTCTCCATTACTCCATAAATAATTGATAGGAAGAACCCCCGTGGCGGTAGCAATTAATTCTTTAGATCCTTCATGCAAACAATTAATATAAACAGAACAATTATTGGGTGAATAATAATCATAACAAGTTGTATATGAACAACTTGTAGTGTCAGTTATTGTGACACAATAAAAACCATCTATTTCTGGATAAATAACATCAGAACTGCCAACAACAATATTGCTAAATGACCATTCATAAACGAAAGGTCCCTCGCCATATGCTTCAGCTAATAAATAACTCTCGCTACCATCAACAGTAATGTTTTCTGTAATAGTAGCATAACAATCGAGCCACTCAGAACTATCAACTTCAGCATAGAGACAATCATAAGATAAACAGCCCAGTTGGTCTGTCATAGTCACACAATACTCTCCACTTTCGGTGATTTGTATTTCTGGCCCCTCTTCGTTAGTACTCCACTGATAATCTATTTCTTCAGTTTGACCAAAACCATGAGCTTCAAGTGTCACACTTTCAAATCCATTCTCTTCACTTATAAAAACAAAGCAAGGATCAATTGGAGCGAGATAAATACAATCTTCAGAAATACAATTTTGCGAATCTGTTACTGTCACACAGTATGTCCCTTCCGAAGTAATTGGAACTGTTACCGTTGATTCTTGTGACCCATTCGACCACAAATATGTAAAAGGTCCAACACCTATATTTATCGTACTTAAGACAAGCTCTTTATTATTATTATTATTTGGTGTTAAGAATATAAATGATTCACATGAAGTTGTCCCATACTCACAAAACAGAAAATCTTTTACAAATACTGTATTGTCTTGTGTGTAACAATCTAAATAATCTAAGTAAACTCCATCACAGTCTATCAATAAGATACTAAAACATCCATTTTCAAAATTCTGTCCTAGCTCTGGCGAAAAACTATAGTTTCCATTAGCATCAGTACTTGTGAAATCATCAATATATTGGTTTTCTAAAATCAGGAACAAGCCAGCCTCAACTGCTGGGCTGCCGTCTTCGAATAATACTTGCCCACTAACATTCAATACATTTTGAGAAAATGAATCAACTGTTGCAAACAGCAAAGTTGCTATCAAGAAAAACTTTATTTGATCTATAAATTGATTCATCTTTTATCTTTCAATGATTAATTTTTTGAGAACAATATTAACAAGCGTTCGTAACTATCTTCAAATATAAGTAAATGTCCTATCTGTTTTCAAAAAGAGCTAAACTATAAGACATACCCTACTACGTAGTCCTACAGTTAGCATCTTCTTGAAGTTCCTTAAGAAAACATATTTGGTTTTTCTCTTAGTGAACATTATCTATAAACGAATAATAATCAAACGTTACAATATCAATACGGACGTGAAATCAATAAGGTTGGTATAAGGATAAAGATTATATAAAAAATAATCCAGCGCTAACTATTATTCAATCAATCGGTGTAAGTTTGTTTTAATGAAAGTAGAATTTTGGTACATCGGAAAAACGAATGAAAAATACCTTATGCAAGGAATGGCTATCTTTGAAAAAAGACTTGGACATTATTGCAAATTTGCAACGGTATGCTTAAAAGATGTAAAGCCTGGTCAGACATCCAATGAAACCAAACTAAGAGAATATGAATTGATAAACAGTAAGCTATCAGCATCTGACTATCTAGTTCTACTCGATGAAGTTGGTGAAATGTATAGCTCCGAAAATTTCTCTAAAGTCATAGAAAAACTTCAATTGAATGCATCAAAACGTGTTGTGTTTCTAGTAGCTGGTGCATTTGGTGCTCATGAGAAATTACAAGAAAGAGCAGACAAAATGTTATCTTTATCCAAAATGACGTTTTCTCATCAAATGATACGTTTATTCTTTTTGGAACAACTGTATCGAGCATTTACTATAATTAGAAACGAAAAATATCACAACGCATAATTTATGACAGTTACTATACTTATTATCATTATCACCTGTTTGATATCCTACAAAGGATTTACAGATAGATCTTTCTTTGAAGCATTGAAGCACCATCCTGTATCTGAAGCAAATAATGGAGAATGGTATCGTATGGTTTCGAGTGGGTTTCTTCATGCTGATTGGTTTCACTTGGGGATCAATATGTACGTCTTGTATGAATTTGGTACATTAGTAGAAACTTTATACCTAGATCAGTATGGAGATATTGCTGGTCGAGCTATTTATTTATTGCTTTATGTAGCTATGATAATATTGGCTGATATTCCCAGTTTTATAAAACACAAAAACAATAGATATTATGGAGCTATAGGAGCAAGTGGAGCTGTTTCAGGTATCCTATTTATCTTTATTTTATTTTTACCGTGGGCAAAGTTGAGACTATATTTCGCTATACCGATTCCAGCGATTATATTCGGAGTTCTATATCTAGGATATAGTTCTTACGCAAGTAAAAAAGCAAATGATAACATCGGACATGATGCACATTTCTATGGAGCACTAGCTGGTATGGCACTTACTGCCATCCTTATACCAAGGACACTTGGAGTTTTTATAGACCAGTTTATAAATGGCTTGCCATTCTAAAAGTTACAATACAGGAAAGATTACAAATTACAATAATGACAGAATCAAAAAAAATCCAGCAATATCAAGAACTGGTAGAAAATAAGTACAAGGTGTACAACAGTCTTTTTATGAATCTACCATATGAGCGGGTAGAAAACATAGGAATGCTAATACCGCTTCTTCATAAATCGTGTCACGAAGGACTGGCTAATGGTCAAAATCCGAGACAGATAATCGATCATTTCTTTGATCAACATACTGAAATAAAAAAAGAAGATGAGAAGGTAGATTTTTTCTTTCGTGTGATACAATACGTAGAGCGGCAAGTTGTATTATTTGATAGTGTTGAGGATGCTAGATTAACATCACAAGCGGGTGATCGATCTAATTTTCCACTTTCGAAGTTGATCAATAGATTACCTGAAGACAAATTGGGAGAGGCTAAAAAGAAACTTTCTGACTTTGGAGTTAGAATAGTGTTCACAGCACACCCAACACAATTTTATCCACTTTCCGTATTGGATATTATAAATAATCTACGTGGACAAATCTCTAGAAACGAGATTACAGATATAGATCTAAGTTTACAGCAACTTGGTATGACAAGCTTTATTAATGAGTCGAAGCCTACCCCATTCGAGGAAGCTAAGAATATCATTTACTACTTAAGAAATGTGTACTACGATGCTATTGGAGAAATATACAAAAGCATAAAAGAACTCCTTAGTGACGGAGAAGAATTTGATAATCCGAACCTTGTAAAAATTGGTTTCTGGCCTGGTGGAGATAGAGATGGTAATCCATTTGTTACTGCAGATACAACAACCGCTGTAGCCAATGAATTGAGAATGACACTTCTAAAGTGTTATTACCATGAGTTGAAAGCAGTACAGAAGAAACTGACTTTCAAAAAAGTAGTTAAGCCACTAAGAGAACTAAAAGAGAAGCTATACGAATGCATGTTTGATGAAAATGCTGTCATCACTTTTGAAGATATCATTACACCTCTAAATAATACGCATAAAATCGTTAGCGAATCATACAATGGTCTATTTATCAATGAACTTAATAACCTTATAGATAAGGTGCATATATTCAAAACCCACTTTGCTACATTGGATATAAGACAAGATGCAAGTATTCATTACATCGTA
>CALKXE010000265.1 GCA_938003955.1 uncultured Saprospiraceae bacterium
AAATGACTTTAAAAAGATACATATTTTCAGTTTTAATGATGCTAATAATTTCTGCGATTGATGCACAAGAAATTGTTGTCTCAATTACTTTGTCTGATGCGAAAATTGTTGAAGAATGTCACTTTGGTGATGACTGGGAAGCATATTTTTCTTTTGGGGGTAAATACAGATATTCTGAACTAAGTGACAGATTTATACTGAAACCCAATGAAGAATTTGGACTAAAGTCTATGATATTTGAAGGTAAGGAAGAGTACAATGATTACAAAGATATAACTACGATAATCAAATTTGATCAACTGGATGTAGGACGATTCAGTTTTGAGGAGTTATTATATGTAGAGGATAAAAATACGGGAAGATATCATTGTAACAACGCTACATTTAAATTCTCATACATTATTGAAGTCTCCTTGAATTGAAGGCTTTTGTGTAAGCCATGTATTCAATAATCGATAATAAAGTGTCATCATGCGTAATGGCAAGAACCTAGCTGTATCGTATTCCTTCCTATAGCAAAGCGGGTTGTTTAAAAAGCCCCTCATTTTTATTAATACTTTCATTGATTTTACGATAAAAACATGAAAACGACTATGTTTGTAGTAGACGCCCTTAGTAGTCATTGATCCCTAATCATCCATTAAAATTTATTTATGAAGTTGTTAGCCAAATATCTTCTGTCATTCTGTTTTGCGTGTACATGTATAAGCGCTTCTGGACAGAATACTTTTGAAAAGTTACTAGATAACAAGAAAGGATTCGAAAGTATCTGTGCTGATTTTGAAGATCACTTCAGAGCTAAAGCCAATGGAAGATCATTAAAGGAACTGGCTCAAGGAGAGTATCGAGACGGTTCGTATGTAAAGTACTGTAGATGGAAAAACTTCTGGAAAGATCATCTTAATCCTGACGGAACACTAGGCGATATTTCACAACCTTATAGAGATGTGCAGAAGAAAGGATCAAGATCTGCTAGCGTTATCAATCCATTCCAAGATACAGAATGGACTAATATATCTAATAGTGAATTCATCACGCTTCAGATCTCGCTTGGGAGAACAACTTTCGTAGCATTCCACCCGACAGATGCTGATATATTCTATGTAGCCGCTGCAATAGGTGGGATATGGAAGACAACAGACGGAGGACAGACTTATACGCCACTAGGGGACGATCTGCCGTATCTAGCGGTCAGCGCGATCGTCGTAGATCAAGATAATCCCAATACTATCTATATTGCAGTGAGTGACCATGTATGGTATGGTCCTTCTGGAATTGGGATATATAAGTCAATAGATGGAGGAGCGACCTGGACTGATACGTCATTGGCTTTTGATTTTACGGATAATACAAGGATCTACTATATGTCAGTGGATCCCAATGATTCTCAGAAAATGATGGTCACCACGTCTGATGGGCTTTACTCTACTACTGATGGTTTTGATACGAATACGAAAATCAATAATCTCAATTGTTCTCAGGTACACTGGAAGCCAAATGATAGCAATACGATCTATCTAGGTACTGGGAATGGTGGTTTCTATAGAAGTACGGATGGAGGAGCGAATTTTAATTTAGTTACAAGTTTTGGATCTTCATTTGTGAGAATGGCAATTACAGAATCCGATAATGGCTTGGTCTATGTATCACACGCTAGTAATATATACAGATCTACGGATAGTGGTGCGAGTTTTTCTTCTAATGATGCACTGCCGCAATCGAATATGGTCATCAGTTTTTCTCCGCAAGATTCCGATGAAATTATCGTTGGGAATTTTGAGGTCCATAACTCTATAAACGATGGAGCGGATTTTAATGTCATCACCAATTGGTTGGGCAATAATGGTCTTCCGCTGATACATGTAGACCAAAGAAACGTGTTCATCAATCCACTGCAAAACGATCGTGTCTACCTATGTAATGACGGTGGGCTATACACTTATAATGTGGTGACAGATCAATTCATAGATCTTAGTAATGGACTCCAGATAACGCAGTACTATGATATCGCTACTTCGCAAAGTAATGTGAATGTAGTATCCGGAGGATCTCAAGACAATGGAAGTATGTATAGAGATGGATCTGGCATATGGGCAGAATTAGCGGGCACAGGTGATGGTATGAATACCGAAATTGATCCAACAGATGAAAACACAATATTTTGGGAATACCAGAATGGATCTATGCGTAGATTTAATGGAAGCAATAATACAAGTATTTCTCCACCTGGAGAAAATGGGAATGGCGCATGGGAAACTCCATATCGACTAGATCCATCTAATTCTGATAGGCTTATTGCAGGATATGATAAAGTATATGAAAGTCTAGATCAAGGAGATAATTGGACCGAGATTAGTGGTGATCTTGCGGGTGGTAATCTAAATCATATCGCTATTGCAGCATCAGATGGCAACCGTATCTATGCTGTACGTGGAACGACTATATATGTCAAAGATATAAGTTCTAACAATTGGACGACTAAGTCGGCACCATCTGGAACTATCGCTGATATTGAAGTAGATCCTAATGATATGGATAGGGTATTCATCTCATATTCTGGATACAGCAGTGGCAACAAAGTATACGAGTCTACAGATGCAGGTGATAACTGGACGAACATGTCAGGGAGTTTGCCCAATGTACCCGTTGGAGCATTTGAGATATATGAAGATCAAAGCAATGCATATTTTGTCGGTACAGATCAAGGTGTATATTTCTGGAGCGACCAAAATCAGGATTGGTTAGAATATGGGAATCTGCCCAATACGAGAGTGACTGATATCGAGATCCAATACAGTGGTCAAAAAATAAGAGTAGGGACACACGGAAGAGGCGTTTTTGAAGCGGATATATCTGTCGAACCTTGTATGGTCGGAGCACCTGATCAGGATAGTGACGGAGTTTGTGATGATTTTGACATTTGCCCTTTTCTAGACAACAACTTGATTGGTGAGCCTTGCGATGATGGAGATTCTAATTCGTCAGGTGAGACTTACTCAGAAAACTGCCTTTGTGAAGATGGAAAATCAAACATAGTCAACTGCACAGCCGAAGGAAGTCCTGGCACAGGAAGCGATTATATCACAAACGTAAGCTTAAATGAAATTAACAATGCTTCAGCTCAGACTGCATATTCTGATTTTAGAGATATCAATACTAAACTGGGAGATGACAATACGTACACACTAAGTATAACATTGAACTATGCTTTCGCACTAGATGAAGCTTATGCATGGATAGATTATGATCAAGACGGAATTTTTGAAAGTAATGAGGAAATTATAATGTCTGCTTTTGATGCGAATCACACAAGTGAAGGAACTTTTACAGTGCCAAATCTATCCGATTTTGGAGCCACAACGATGAGAGTTAGAAATATTTACGGTTCGACAGGCAACAATGATCCTTGCAATAACTACTTCGGAGAAGTAGAGGATTATACGATAGATCTTGTCGATTCTTGTCCATATGATAGGACAGTGTCACAAGAAATATATGATTCACCAGAGTTGATAACCATTAAGGCGGAGAATGATATATTCTTAGAGTCACTTATCTTTAATCCTAATTCAAATGTTAATTTTGATGCAGGAGGAATAATCAAAGTTAATACTGGAGTAGATCTAAAACCGGGAGCTAATGTGAATTTCAAAAAAGGAGGCTGTACGAATTAAGTGATAGTTTTGGGGCACTAATTTTTGTTGAAGTATTGATATTATATTTAGTCATTGTGAACAGTTTGCAATTTATGGTTGCGATGTAGTTGGTGGCTATGTATAGGTTTTCCTCGATTAGAAACATTAAACCTGTGAACTTAGAAAAGTAATTATTAGTTAATTTAGTTGATAAACATTCAGCCAGATGGAATTAATAAATGATAATAACATCACAATCTTAATCTCAACTTTAAAGTAATACCGAGGATACACTCTGAGTCTCAAAATCTCAATTTCTATTTACTTTTTATACATCTGACATATACCATCTAGAACTCCAGCTACTTGATTCCGGAAATAGCGATCACATTTAGTGAACAAAAGACTGAATGATTCTATCATTAAGATTGATCGTGTTTTTGTAGCTAGTTCAGAGCGGTACTATATACAATGGGACACGCTGATTTTTATATTGCCATCCCTTTATCTTGATCTCTTTCTATGACGAGGTCGATTTTTTTTAATTTTCTCACCCACTCGAATCGACATAGAACCAAATAAATTATCAGCTATTGGTAGGGTTTTTTTTGAAGTGATTGTTTTATACGTGAACGACACGAAATCACTTAATATTTATATTAATTTCAAAAACAAAAAATATGAAATCGAACCTTATTTCAACTAAATATTTCACTTTTATCATTTGTTTATTTTTTACTTTTATCTCTTTTGCAAATCTGAACGCTCAAAAAATAAAGGTTTTTATCCTTGCTGGACAATCTAATATGCAGGGACAAGGGGATATCCTTCCTGCAGGGTCGGTTGGTACATTATCTCATTTCATGGATGATGGAGGAGACGAAGAATTCGAATACATACGAGACGAGAACAGTAATTGGGCGACACGTGAAGATGTGTGGGTGCGGTTTGATAACGAGGACGGAGATTTTATTAATGGAGACCTTGCTATTGGTTATGGTGCGGATGCAAATAAAATTGGTCCTGAACTTGGATTTGGACATCTATTAGGAGAAGATTCCGATGATCAAATATTGATTATAAAAACATGTTGGGGAGGCAAGAGCTTGGCCGTTGATTTTAGACCACCAAGTTCTGGGGGTGCTGTAGGGCCTTATTATACTCAAATGATATCTGATGTCAGTACTGCTATTAATAACATAGGACAAGAGTTTCCTGAATATGATAATCAAGAAATCGAAATCGCTGGCTTTTGTTGGTTTCAAGGATGGAATGATGGCGAAGAAGAAGCTTTTCTTAATGAGTATGAAGAAAATGTAAAGAACCTTATAACAGATGTAAGGTCTGATTTAGGAATGCCAAATCTTCCTTTTGTTATTGGCTTGACAGGGAATGGAGGCTTCGAGTTGGATCCGTCTGATGCATGGGTGCAAAGTTTACAGACCATCCTAGTACCGGCACAAATCAATGCGGCTGAAAGTACGGATCTTAGTAATGTGAAGTTTGCTGAAACACGAAATTTTTGGAAAGAAGCAGATCAATCACCAGAACCTGATTTTGTCCATCACTGGAGAAATAATGGAGAAAGTTTTCTTAGAATAGGAATAGAATTAGGGGAACAAATGATTTCTTTGCTGGGAACGAATGATGGTAACGAAAATTCATCTGATGTATTCCCGGCTTCTGGGTATGGATTCAACTATTTTCCCACAGATTTTGTTGCGGATAATAGTTTTGGTGCTGGTTATTCTTTTTACTCTGCGGTATGGCCATTTATGGAGCAATATCCTGGATTTGAAAATTTTCAGGTAGGTCAAGGTACCTGGGTTTCACCTCAAGGATCGGACGATACGCCGTCAGATTTTTATAACACGATAGAAGGTGGCCTAGGATGGTGGGGGGATACTCGTTTCGGAACGACAACACCCAAGTTTATCATGGGCGGCGTTGCTCATAGTTTTGATGCTGCCGCTAATGGGCCTGGTGCAGGAAGCAGTGATACTAGATTTGATGGACATAGGGATTGGGATACACCAGGAGGTAAGTATGGTGTTGCACAATTATCTCCAAACTTGCTTTGGGCACCTGATGGATTAAATATGGAACAAGGCTCAAATGGTGAATTCTTAGGATATGGCTACCATCCACTACCTCTTACCGATCCTATGGAAATAACTAATGGGGTAGAATGGGCGACAGGCAATCAATGTTGGACTTTGTTTATGAATTCAACAAACTTTAAAGGGCCCGCTGCATTTTTTATTCCTACATTTTGGGCGGCTACCGTAGTGGGCAATCAAGAGTACGAAGGCCAATTTCTAGACACAAAATCATCAGATCCTAATTTATCATTTGCACAAGAATTCTCAGCATCACCTGCTATCGTCGGTGTTGATGATATAGGTGATATTTATACTAGGATATTGCCACCAGTATATCCAAAAACGAATGGTAACTCCTCTGAAGTAATGAGAGACATTAGTATTTATTCAAAAAGTGCAAAATGGAATGAAGTTGAAAGTTGGTTTAATGGAGGTCCTACACCATCAACCCAATTACAATCATCAGGTACTCTAAAAGTAAATTTTAATCTTGACAATTCAGATCCTGAGCCTGTAAATGCTGCAGTATGGTCGGACGAAGGTCCATTAGTAGATGCACCAATGAATCAGTCGGAGTATGCAAATGTCAAAATGAGCGTAGATAAAAAGGTAGGTATATTTGAATGGGATACAGATTTTATAGAGGAAGTAGACAATGGCTTCATCATGCCAGAATTCTACAAGCTGACAGATAATAATGAATGGGAAGTTACACCTATAGAAAACGTACCTGCATCATCAGGTCTACTTGATAATACTCCAGAGATTTCTGGAAACAATGAAAACCTTTCTTATATCACACCCCTTGAACCCGATTGTCACCTTTTTGGAACTGATAATCCATGGAACAGTCCTGGACCAGTCGCTGGTCCATTTAGTGTTATGATTGGGGATGGAACAGAGTTGACTTATTACTGGTACCTATTCAAAGATCAACCGTCAATTATACAAGCAAACTTGCCAGAAGAAATGAGAGGTAATTTGCAGGAAAGGGTTGAGTTAATTCATGCCAATTGGAAGCATACAGATGAATATTTAGATGCACCTTCGGGCGGAAATTTAGTGAGCATTGATAATAATCTTATTGTCACACCACCAAGAGGAATGGAGATCGGTTACGTGCCAATAGTATCAAGACAAGAACTGGCTACCTCTGTATTACCTATTACTTTAGAAAGTTTTGAAGTGAGTAGAAGAAAAGATTATGTTCAATTGGAGTGGAGTACTGCTGATGAAATCAATAATTCGCATTTTGATATTGAACGATCGCAGGACGGTAGTATCTTCAAGCGGATTGGGACAAAGAAAGGCGCTGATAACTCAAATGCTTTGCAATCATATAATAGCACAGATGAATTACCTAATAACGGCAGGAATTATTATCGTCTAAAACAAGTAGATTTTGATGGGAGATATACGTATTCAGATATTAAAATGGTGAACTTTACAAAGACGATTACTTTCGAAGTGCATCCAAATCCTTCTTCTCAATTTATATCGATCCAAAGTAATGAAGATTATGAATCGATCGAAATTATTGATGTCAACGGAAAAGTAGTACTCCAGCATAAAGGCGAGACTTCACAAATATCTCTTAACTCTATTCATTCAGGTATTTATTACATTAAATTATTGGATTCTTATATGAATCAAATAGCTGTGGAGAAGCTTGTAGTGGCGAAGGCTAATTAGAAAAGAGAAAATATTTAATGTCATCACCTGAGTAAATTACTATTAAGGCGGAGAACGATATATTCTTAGAGTCACTCATTTTAATTCTACTTCTAATGTTAATTTTGATGCAGGTGGAATAATCAAAGTTAATACTGGAGTAGATCTAAAACGGGGTACAAATGTGAATTGAAAAAAATGGATGCTGCGCGAACTATATGATAGTTTGGTGGCATTCATTTTTGTTGATTACTAAAGGTTATATTAAGTCATTAAGAACAGATTGCAATTCATTTCCATAGCTAACCATGTAGAGTTTCCTTTACTACTCGTTGCATATATAGCGGACCCTTCTATATCTGTACCTGCTTGGAAGTTTTCCCAGGTGCCATTATTATATTTTCCTCCGCCTCCATATCCACCAACCCATATATCGTCGACGTTTATTTGGAAACTTGTCAAATCGGAATTTACAGGGGCATCTGATAATGAAACACTAGTGCCATTTTCTATTAGAAAGAGGCCATCTCCTTGGCCGATTATATACATATTATCATTTTCATCAAATGCCACCCCTGTATTTGATATGCTAGCATGCACTAAGTTCCATTGTGCTTCTACGTGCATTAGTTGTATACACAGAAAGAATAGCGCTGTTATTGTAAGTTTACGTTTCATATTTTTTTAATTTTGAATTCAAAGCTTCGTTTTGTTACTAAAGCACTTGATTATAATAGAAAAACAATGCAAATAGATTGTTATTTCTTAGTACACAGATTACGTAACTAGCGTGACACCTATCTTTTATTTATTTATGCTTCTCGTCGAAAGATTAATGCTGAAGAGTGATGTGGAATGACCCAAAGGAACGGAGGATTGAATGTGTATAGATAAGCGATCAAGACCAGTAATAATAGGGCGTAAGAGGAATCCTTCCGTTTCTAAAAGAGAAGTTTGGTCCGATCAAAAGTAAAAACATTATAAATTGAAATATAAAACACTAACAGTACTCCTCGTATTATTTTCACTTTTGTCATGTCAAGAAAAGAACGGGACATCAAGTGAAGACTTCAATTTCCATTGGAAAAATTATGTACATACAGACAGTCAATTTAAAACCAATATAGATTCATTAAATAATGAAATTATAAATGGCACATATGGATATATTGATGAAGTGTTTATTTCTAAGAATGATACTATTCTGTTTCAAAAAAAGTATCCGCTTAATTATGAGAATATCAGCAAAGATGTAGATGGTAAAATGGGGTGTGGAAGCAATATGTGTAAGGATTCAAGTGAGATAAATCTATATAATTACTACCATCCAAAATATCACCCATTCTACTTGAATTCTAATTTGCATACACTTCAATCAATAACAAAATCGGTGGCCAGTACAATCGTTGGAGCGGCAATACACAATGATGACTTAGTTGGAGTTGATAGCAGCGTTTATTCATTTTTTCAAAGCTATTCAGTTTCAGACTCAATTAAAACGCACCTTGAATTAACGACACTAAAGGATATCCTTACGATGCAGCTAGGATTAGATTGGAAGGAATTAGGAATGAGTTTAGAGGAAGAGACGAATGTGAGCGAAATGGAATTGTCTAATGATTGGGTTAATTATACATTGCAGCAATCAATTGCGGAAAAGCCAGGGACTTTATGGAATTATAATAGTGGTGCGAGCCAGTTATTATCTCAAGTTGTCAAGAGTGCAACAAACGAAACAATTGACAAATATGGTAAACAAGCATTGTTCGATAAACTTAATATAGAAGAATATTATTGGAAGCAAACTCCTTCTGGATTACCAGACACGGAGGGAGGTCTATATTTAAGTGCCGCAGATTTAGCAAAAATTGGCTTATTACACCTTAAAGATGGAATTTGGAATAAAGAAAGACTTTTACCTGAAGGTTGGGTGAATGATGCTTTCGAAAAGCATGTTATTGATATCTACCAAGATGGAGGAAAAGAAGGTTATGGTTATCAATGGTGGCTAACTGCAGATGAACCTTCATTAGCGGTTGGACTAGGATATGGGAACCAAATATTGGTAATTATTCCGGAAAAAGAGATTGTAGGAGTTATTTATGCGTGGAATATTTTTGCTAATAAAGACAAATATATCTTCAGAGATTTCGTTGATATATTACAAACGTATTAAGGTGGCTAATAAGGAATAGTAGGCTTTCTATAATCAAGCCTAGGCTACGAAGATCTGGAACCATACAGAATTTTAACTAACCAATAAATCAACACAGATTGTAAAACAAAAAATAGTTATTTGGCATTTAAAGAAGTAGTTGTTACATTTGACCAAGAATAATAGAATATGAGTGTATTAGATACAGCGAGAGTCATTATATATAGATTTCATGAAAAGGGGTTAGAAATTTTCTTGGTCAATTCTGATTTAGAAAACGATCCGGATATCTGGAAGCTACCAAATAGTGAATTTCAATCTGGTCCAAATATCTCAAATCTAGAATCGATTCAACTAGAACCCGTTACTGATCAAGATGGCAAAGTTATTAAGACATTAGCTGTAGAAGGGGAGTGGCATGATATCCCATCCATCAGAGGAATGCTGCGTCATGATGTGAAATTAGTGAAATCAAAACTCAAAGAAGTCTCACCAGAAATGGAGAAAGGTGGTTTTTTTGCAGTGAAAGAAGCTTTTAAGAAAGTGATGCCAGAAGAATATAAAGCACTCAAAGAGCTGAAGAGTATTCTAAGAGATAGAAATCTTACAAAATATATATAAATTTTTATTTTTTTTCCGTTTTAATGTGACTTAGTAGAATCTGTTCTGTCTAAAATCCAATTGCATAAGTCCCCAACCAAAGTATTTTTAAAATAGTTCGTTTTATATATTAAGTATTTCTGTAATATGTTACATATTTGCAGTATGCCTGGTTGTTAGAATGTCCAGAATTTTACAGATCCCCATTTTTTTGAAAATAATCGTACTTATGAAGCATCCTTTTTGATGTCTCGTACGTACAATATATATAGCATTATAATTCATTATATAAATACCCACACATGAACATTATTATTAACAACGTGAAGAACTTCTTTAAATCTGTTTTTAGCGGATCTAAGGAGATCGTCATTACTCCTCAAGTTGAGGACGAATATGACGGATGGTTAGGGGTTTAAGATTTATTAGTTTAATCTGATATTGCTTAAATTTCAAACCTTGCTTACATAACTATGTGAGCATTTGAAAATTGAAATTCAATTTTCTTTTAGTTACTCCCCAACCATTCTTTATTAGGCTGCGTCTTATTATGTAGAAGTTACGATTTTTTGTAAATTCAGTAATAAAAGTAAACCTAATAAAGAATGAGAGTATTTTCTTTTCTATTTTGTTTTGTACTTCTTGCTTTGTCTTGTGATAAGGAAGTTCCGAATGATGAAGGCACATCGGTGCCCGAGTGCGAAGCAGTAATAATTTCCAATAGTATTTTCCAAGGCTTGGCGCCAAATCAAGCTACATTAATAGAGTTGTCGATAGAAGACGATTGTCTTACTGTAATGCTCGGTATTAGTGGATGTGATGCTGATCATACACTTAATATGATTTCGGATGGGGGTATTGCTGAGTCATTACCTGTTCAGATAACTTTTGATTTTCAAGATGAGAATCCTCAAGATTGTGAAGCCTACTTTGTAGTAGAGAGACAATTTGACATATCTCCTATACGTGATCTTATAAAAGATGATATTATTATCAGATTCAGGAACTCTGACAATTCAATTTTATACATAAAGTAATTGGCTACTGAGACTAAATATCGTAAACTAATCGATGGTTGTAAGGCCAATGACCGTAAGTGTCAAGAGGAATTATATCGACTATTCTTCGATAAGATGCTTAGTATGTGTAGACGATATACTCAAGATGAAGATCAGCAGATATCAATTATCAATGATGGATTTCTCAAAGTATTCAAGAAAATAGATCAGTATAAGTTCGAAGGCTCGTTTGAAGGGTGGGTGCGCCGTTTAGTATTTACAAGTTTGTCAGATTACTTTAGAAAAGAAAACAAATATCTTAAGTTCATGATTTTCGAAAAGGAAGATACACCGATTGCGGCTCTACCAGAAGAATCACTCTACTTTCAAGATATCATCGAATTAGTAAATCTTCTGCCGAATAAGACCAAACAAGTATTCCATATGTATGCAATAGAGGGATACACACATAAAGATATAGGAGTGGAAATGCAAATTAGTGAAGGGACATCGAAGTGGCATCTCTTCGAAGCAAGAAAGAAGCTTCAACAATTATTAAGTGAAAGAAAGATATATAATAGCAATGTCAGATAAAAATAAAATTTCATTGGAGGATCGAGGATGGAGTCAGATGGCTTCAGTACTTGAAAGTGAGCTGCCACAAGAGAAGCGTAAAAGACGACCAGTCTTTTGGTTCTTTATTTTGGGTGCGCTTATTTTGAGTGCTTTTGCCTTATCAATAAATGGCAATGAACCAGTCCAGGAATCAGAGACTACTCCTTTGATAGCTCAGCATAATGAAGTTGCGCCTGTCAACACATCTAATGATATTCAAAACACTTCTTTAAAGAATATTCCTATAGAAAATGCTCCAATAGTGAATCTAAATCAAGTTGATAAATCTGAATTGCAACCAACTCGAAATAGATTAAGTGCAATAATCCAAGATCAATTAGTACCTGTAATCTTAGAAGTGCATGAATCAACACAAATTAAGGATCAACAAACAAAACGCACAATATCTGGTGCGTCAGAGAAAAGTTCAGAGCTTTATACACCAAATAGAACAGAAAATAAAAACACAATAGAATCAAGTTCATCTCCTATGATCAACGATGTTGCAAGTGTTGTTACAAATGATGATACAAAACAGTTAGACGGATATTTAGCGGATTTAGAAAGTAATAAAAATAAAATTCAAAATTCTATATCATCATCCATTCGCCAAAAAAATAAATACAATCATCTACCGGGAATAATATCTATGGTCGAAACAGAACAAGACTTTCTAACCGACCTAAGTCTAGTGACAGCGGATCAGAATAGTTCATTATCCTTAATCAAAACAGGAAATGTGAATAAGAACTATGTATTTGTTTCAGGTTTAGCGGGTCTTAATAGAAAAGGAACTGGATATCAATTTGGCTTAGGTAGAAAGTTTGGTGACAGAGACTTTAATTTCTATGCAGAAGTAGGATATGCTCGCATGGATTATTCGATAGGAGAATCTAATGCAAGATCAGTAAATGTAGAAATTAACGGTAACGAGTTTTCAATTACTGAGGTATTAAATGAGGACAATAATGCTTCTGTTCTGAAAACGATAGAGAATAATAGACTCAATGACGTTGAGTCTATAGCCAAGATAAGTAGCGTTTATATTTCTGCGGGTGTTAATAAAAGTTTGTCGGGCAAGTTTAATATAACAGGAGGTATAACCTATTATAAATTTCTCTCTATCGAAAATCAAGAATTGAATTTCGTATCAAGTAATGCTATATTTCAAGCCGACCTTGATCGGTATAATGTTTCTAGAAATTATCTATTCGAAAGTGGGGAATTTAAAAAATATGAATTTTTAACAAGAATAGGGTTTGGCTACCAAATAACGCCAAGAATGACTTTGTCGGCTAATTATATCCATGGACTTACAGATTTAATTAATAGAAATGATGCCGATAATATTTCGTCGGATCTTTTTAATAATATCCCAGCTGGGGAATCTCAATCGTTTTTTAGATCACCTATACATAGAAAAAATGCTGAACTTAGAATTGATTACAGTTTCTAAATTTTTAAATTAAGCATGTAATGTAGCTTGTCTTTCTGAAAGTACTTCTTGCGTTTCTTCTCTGTCTGGATCAGGCACACAACAGTCAACTGGACACACGGCAGCACATTGAGGTTCTTCATGGAAGCCAACACACTCTGTACACTTATCTGCAACGATAAAATAGTAATCTTCCATTACGGGAAGTTGTGGATCATTTACACCTACTTCTTCGTTGGTCTCTAACGTGTATTTTCCAGTAAGTGTAGTGCCTTCAGACATATTCCATTCTACTCCACCTTCATAGATAGCATTGTTAGGACATTCTGGTTCGCAAGCGCCACAATTGATACATTCGTCAGTAATAATAATTGCCATGGTGTATTTATTTTTTCTATGGTAGACAACAGTAGGAGTTGTCTAAAAGTTTCTTGAAACAAAGGTAATGAATAAGAAACTATCATAGAATCGAATTCTGTATTAAGTTTACTTACTTGACCCAATTTTGACAAATACTTCATTTCCTAATCGAGGAGCTATGGAGGTCGTACACTTTTCGATGCTTACCTGATCGAAATGTTTCGAAAAGAGCTTTCGATATTGTTCGGCTATTCCTCCAAACGGAGGTCCGTTAAATGGGAAGATGATATCAAACATAAGTCCGACCAATTGGCCTTTTGGTTTAAGGAGAGATTTCATGTGCTTCGCATATTTTTCCCTTAGATCGGGATCAATGGCACAGAAGAAAGTCTGCTCTATTATCAGATCATACTTACTATCAAGGTCAAAAAAGTCTCCCTCTATCAAATTTTGATCTGGAAAAGATGGGCATCTTAATTTTAAGTTTTTAAGCGGGTTTTCTGATAAGTCACAGACTGTTACGTTTGTGAATCCTTGATTATGAAGATACTCTGCCTCATGAGCATTGCCTGCTCCTGGGATTAATATTGCAATGGTTTTATTTTCCAGTAAGTCTACATAGTTTTTAATTGGTGGTGTAATCTTACCTACATCCCAGCCAGACATATTGTTATCATAACGAGATGTCCAATAATTTTCGGTCAGGAAATCATTCGCTGATTCTTTATTTCCTTCGGGCACGAACAATGGTTTTTCATAATCACCTTTTTCCACTTGTGGATGATTATCAAACAAATGATAAATTGCTCCACGACCTTCAGTTCCAATATTTGCTGAGAATTCATTCACATAGAGATTGATGTGAGACTTCATGACTTCTATATTCATCTCTTGCGCGTGAGATCTTATATATTCGTTTCCTGATTCAGGATTCGACATTGCATAGGCAACACTTCTAGCTATAACTCGATCTATTTTTTGTTTTAGCTCCTTCGTAAATTTTCTGCGTGTTACAATACCACCGAGCGGAATAGGGTAGCCTGTCTTCTCTTCCCAGTATTCTCCAAGATCTTTAATTTGCACAAGTCCTTTTTCTTGGAATGTAAATCTGTTTTCATGGATAATTACTCCTGCGTCAGTATTATCAGAGAGCACAGAAGATTCGACTTCCGAGAAAATCATTTCTGATTTGTTCTGGAGGTCAGGATAGGCAAATGAAAGTAGAAAATTGGCGGTTGTGTTTTTTCCTGGGATTGCGATATTTCCAGTTTTTACGTCATTTACTGACATTGGTTTTTTGGAAATAAGCAAAGGGCCACACTTTCTTCCGAGTGCAGAGCCTGAGTTTAGCAACTGGTATTGTGGAGTCAACTTGGTATATGCATTAAAGCTCAATTTGGTTATATCATAAGCATCTTTTAATGCCGACCTATTGAGTTCCTCTACATCGGCAAGATGTATCTCGAAACGCAAGCCTTCAGTATCTATCCTTCCTGATACGATAGGCTCAAACATAAATGTGTCGTTAGGACAAGGTGAGTATGCGAAGGTCAATTTCATATGGTTAAAATTTTATTTGACAAAAAAGCAACGATTTACGTTTACTCGCGCTTTTTACATTTGATCGGTTTCTGGCATTTGATTGTTTTCCGGCATTTGATCGTTTTCCGGCATTTCTTTTTTGACTGTTTTCCCGCATTTCTTCTTGACTGTTTTCCCGCATTTCTTTTTTGACTGTTTTCCGGCATTTCTTTTTGACTGTTTTCCCGCATTTCTTCGAAATGCTACAAAAGCCAGTCAATAAATGCTACAAAATCCAGTCAATAAATACTACAAAAGCCGATCAATATCTACAAAATGTTTTTAAAGCTACGATTTTATGATCTTCAGGAGCTTTTAAAGCTTATGCCAGAAGCTTTAAATAAAAACTTAAGAGCACAAATTCCAATTCTGTTTTGAATTGGAATAAAAAACAACTAACACACTTAATTATTTCCAGTGGTTTTCAAATGTTATTTATCGGAATTTCATAATATAAAAACGGTTTGACTCAGAAGTTGTTTAATTCCCTATTTTTGCACCACAAATATCTCATTTTTTAGTCAGATGAAACTTTATTATCATTTTTATTGCTGATAGGTGGGGACGTAAGAAACAAACAGATGGCATACAAGAGAAAAAGAAAGGTAACGGAGATTGAGATTATATATGAAGACAATCACTTCATTGCGGTGAATAAACCTGCAGGCGTACTCGTACATGGTGACGAAACGGGTGATGAGACATTGGTAGATGCGATCAAAGAGTACATTAAAAAGGCATATAATAAGCCAGGAGATGTTTTTCTTGGAGTGATTCATAGGATTGATAGACCAGTGAGTGGGGTAGTCTTGTTTGCACGGACTAGTAAAGGATTAGCTCGGATGAATAAGCTTTTTCAAGAAAGAAAAGTATCAAAATCTTATCTCGCGATAATCAATAAAAAACCTGAACCTCTTAATGGCAAAATAGAAAATTACCTGTCAAAAGATGCAAAGAAAAATAAAGCGCATGTCCACACATCTTCTAAAAAAGGAGGCAAACTGTCTACCACGGAATATAAGTTATTGGCTGGATTGAATGGTTATTATTTTCTAGAAGTAAATCCTGTAACTGGAAGACCTCACCAGATTCGTATTCATCTTGCTTTCAATGGTACACCGATAGTAGGAGATTTGAAATATGGATATTCTAGACCTAATCAGAATAAATCTATCTGTCTTCATTGTCAGTGGTTGAGTTTCGAACATCCGATAACAGGAAAGCAAATGAAACTAAGAGCCGACATGCCGACTAAGGAATATTGGAGTTTCTTTTGTTGATTAAATTAAAAAAATGCTAAATACTAATTATGATATTAGTCTATTTCATCTTCTGATCTTTCAATAATAGAAATCTCACCGTCACCAAGTAAAATCATTTTCTCTTTATAAAGCTTACCAACTGCTTTTTTAAATACCTTTTTACTCACACCAAAAGTGCGGTAGATATCTTTTGGGTCTGATTTATCATGTAGAGGAACAGTTTTATGTTCGTCTAGGTAATCGAGTAAGTCGTCTGAGAAGTCTGTTATTCCGCCATATCCTTCTTCTTGTAATGTCAGATCGACCTTATGATCATCTCTGATTTTTTTGATGAAGGGTGATATTCTATCTCCAATTCGGAGATCTTTATATACTTCGTTTTCATAGAGCATACCTAGACATCTATTTGCTAGGATACACAGATATCCACTTGGTGTTCTTCTGTATACAAGTGCTTTTACTTTCTCTTTTTCCCTGAAGCTACTAGAGTCGTGACCGATATAATCCTCTATCTTGGTTGAGCCCGCAATTCGGTTTGATAAGTCATCGATGTATACATGTACGATGTATGATCTGCCTTCTCTAAGAGGTGTTTTTTGTTCTCTAAATGGGATAAATAGATTTTTTACCAATCCCCAATCCGCAAATGCACCATGGTCACTTATTGCCACGATCTCCATGAAAGCGCATTCACCTACTTCAGCTAATACATCTTCGGTCGTCGCAACGTATCTCTCTTCTCCATCTAAATGGACAAACACATCAATCTCATCACCTTCTTCACTATCTTCAGGGACGTATTTCATAGGAACTAACATTTCTCCTAATTCCTCACCATCTACATATGCACCGAAATCTGTGAATCTGTTGATTTTCAAAAAGTTGTATTTGCCTAACTCTGCCATTTTTATAGTGTTCCTATGTGTTGTATAATTTCTAAGCTGCCCCAATATTACGGAGATTATCATCAATAAAGAGACATTCTTCAGCTAATAACTGATATCTAACTATAAAGAGTTCATTTGATCGAGTTATTTGGCTTTTTAGTTGATTGATTTGGTTGTTTTAAGTGATGTCATCTTAATATTCATATGAATAGACTTTTCGTATAATTCATTAGTTTGTATTACCAAATAAATTTGCATAAATACCATACTTATGTAGTTATGATATTGGTATTGGAAGGTATTGGGAAGATAATAATTTGTTTTTGTCAAAATTGTAAAATAAAATAATTGAAAAATGTACTTTGCGACACTTCTTAAATTTTAGGGAGTGCAATAATCAAAATCAAAACTTAACACTATGAAAAGAACTTTACTTTTAGGGTTGTCAATGCTGTTTATGGCATCATTAGCAATAGGACAATCATTTGCGGATGACTTTGATTCATATACTGCGGGAGACTATCTAGCTGCAAGTAATTCAGAATGGACTACTTGGGGAGGTACGACTGGAACTTCAGAGGATGTTCAAATATCTGATGAAAAAGCCTTTAGTGGATCTAATTCAATCAAATTTGTTGCTGTTGGCAGCGGCGGACCACAGGATGTTGTTAAATACTTCACTGGAAGTAAATTAACTTCAGGAGTACTTCAGACTAATATGCAATTGTTAGTTGAAACAAGTGCTTACTTCAACTATCAAGCTGAAATGACGATTGGTACAACATGGGCAATGAATGCATTTTTCGAAGCTGATGGGAAAGGAAGAATTACAGGTTCTGGAAACGGAGATATCTTAACATTCGACTATCCAACTGGAGAATGGTTTGATTGGAAGATGGTTATCAATTTCGATGCAAACAAATGGCAATTGGAAGTAAATGGAACATGTGTAGGATCTTTTGAGAATCCTGATAATTCTATTGCATCTATGGATATTTATCCAGTAGCGGGTAATTCATTCTTTATTGATGATTTTGGATATGAGTACTCTAGTGAAGCGCCAGAGATTGTTAATGATGCAATCGTTGTAGTGAGAACACCAGAGGCTAGTGCACTTGCAGGAAAAGAATCACCTATTACAGGAGAATTGAAAAATGGAGGACAGACAGTAATTGAGTCATTCATTTTAGAAGCTTCACTTGGTGGAAATGTTACTCCAATAGAAATGACAGGATTAACACTAGCTCAAGGAGAATCGATGATGTTTGATATTTCTGAAGCATATGCAATACCTGCAGGTGATTCTGAGGTTTCGGTTAATATTGTTAGTATCAACGGAGGTGCGTTTGAAGATGAAGATTTATGCAATGATAGATCTGCAATCTCATTTTTCGGTTTAGTGCCAGCTGATCATAAAAGAGTAATCGTAGAAGAAGCGACGGGTACTTGGTGTGGATGGTGCCCAAGAGGTACGGTAGCATTAGACAGATTCTCAGCCAGATACCCTGACAGATATATTGGCGTTGCTGTACATAATGGTGATCCGATGACTAATGCTGATTATGATAATGATCTAGGTGCTCCGGGATATCCAAATGCACTTGTAAATAGAGGAGACTTTTTAGATCCAGGACAAACAGAAGCTCCTTTTATAGAAGCGGTTCTTCAGTCTTCAGCAGCTATGATTGTGCAAGGAGCGGAATGGGATGCTGATACAAGAGAATTGAAAATGTCAATGGGCGTTACAGCTCTAGAAGCGATAACAACTAATCATAAAGTAAATATTGTACTCACGGAAGATGGATTAGCTGGAACTGATGCTACATGGGCTCAAGCAAATTATTATTCAGGAGGTACTGATTTGATAGATATCAATGGGGTAAACTGGAATACGCTTCCGGATCCAGTACCTGCTGCGGATATGGTATATGATCACGTAGCAAGAGCTATTTTAGCTCCTTTTACAGGATTAGAAAATAGTTTTTCAGATGATTTGGCAATTGGTGAAGAGAAAGTATTCAATTTCTTCTACACAGTTCCTGAGGATTTTAATATTGAGAAAATGCATATTGTTTCTATGTTAATCAATCCAGATGGAACGATCAACACTGGTGAAGGCGATACTGTAATGGAAGACATTGAAAATGGTTTTGTAGAAGGAACAACAGCGACATATGATACAGAATTGAACAATGCCATTAATGTATTTCCAAATCCGACGTCTGATTTCACTAACGTAAGAATTAACCTAAGTGAAAGATCTGATGTTATATTACAAGTGGTAGACATGACTGGTAAAGCGGTAATGAATAAAACATATGAAAATCAAAATGGATTATTCAGTGTAATGGTAGAGACTAATACACTTAGTGCTGGAAATTATGTGATAAAAATCAATGTAGGAGATAAGTACACGACTAAGAAAATAAGCGTAGTGAAATAATACTACCTACGTAATAGTGAGTTTGGTTACTGACCAAATCACAATAAAGCATAAGCCGCTTCAATTAACTTTGAAGTGGCTTTTTTATGTGGTAGATATCTATAATTTGCCATATCTTGTGATCAAATAATTATAGATGAAAGAAATAGGATTTGCTTTGATTTTGGTTTCAATTATGTCATGTAACTCTATGGATAATAAATCTAAGAATCAAAAAAATACGCCTCAATTAGAAAAGGCTTCTTTTTATGTAGGAACATACACAAATGTAACCTCAGTACAAGAGGGGGGAAGTCAGGGTATATATAATTATGCAATAGATGAGGCAGGAACATTGTCTAAAATTGGATTAGCAGCAATCTCAGATAATCCTTCTTTCTTAGCAAAGACAAGTGACGAAAAATATATAGTTTCAGTAAATGAAACAGATTCTAATGAAGGAAATGGCAAAGTAGAATCTTATAAGGTGGAAGGAGAAAAACTAAAGAAGTTGAGTTCTAGCTCATCAGGAGGAGCACACCCATGCCACATATCGACAAATAGTTTCGGACAAGTAATAGTAGCAAATTATACTGGTGGCAATGTTGGGCTTTTAAATATAAGTAAAAACGGAACCTTGTCTGACCTTCTCGATGTACAACAACATGAAGGAAGAGGAACTCACGAAAGACAAAAATCTCCACATGCACATTCGTCATGGTTTCGACCAGATGGGAAAGGTGTGGTTTCTGTAGATCTAGGGACCAATGAGCTTTGGTTTTCTGAAATCGAGAACAATAAGTTTGTAGAGGTAAATCAACAGAAATTAATTATGAAACCTGAAGCCGGACCTCGGCATATTGATTTTCATCCAAATGGTAAGTACCTTTTTGTACTGAATGAACTCGACAATACGATAGGCGTTGTCCATATGCAAGTTAATGGTAGGTATATATTAGGAGACACGTATTCTATGTTGCCCGATGGATTTACTGATTTTAGTAAAGGAGCCGATATTCATTTGTCGAAAGATGGTCGTTTCTTGTATGCTTCTAATAGAGGACACAATAGTATCGCTATTTTTAGTGTTAACGATACAGACGGAAGTCTAACAATGATAGGTACTGAATCAACAAAAGGTGATAGTCCAAGAAATTTTCAACTGGCAATGAATGATAAATTCCTTGTTGTTGCTAATCAAAAAAGTGATAATATTGTTTGTTTTAAGAGAGATTCGAAAACGGGAGTATTGACATATGTTAGTCAAATAACTGCACCTGCACCCGTCTGTCTTTTGTTTTAGAATGAAACAAACTAACACAACCAAAACTAAGTGAAATGAGTAACGAATCGAAAGTAATAGAAGGGAAAGCAAAGCCAAGAGGTAAGTATCCACATTATAAGAGAGTAGGAGATTTTATCTATGTATCTGGAGCAAGTTCTAGGCGAAAAGACAATACTTTTGCAGGGGTCAATGTCGATGAAATGGGTACTACAGATCTGAATATTAGAGAACAAACGGCAGCGGTATTGGACAATATTGATAGCATACTAAAAGAAGCTGGATCATCTATCAAAGATGTAGTAGACGTAACCACGTTTCTTGTAAATATGAATGATTTCGGTGGATATAATGAGACTTACGGGACGTATTTTGACTATGATGGACCTACTAGGACTACAGTTGCTGTACATCAGTTGCCTCATCCTCATTTATTGATAGAGATCAAAGCGGTGGCATATAAGCCATTAACCTAAACAAAAAAATAGTGATTCAAGGATTTATATATTAAAAACCTTAATATGTAATCAATAAAGATTACTTTTACCATCGAACCTTTATAAAATTAGTTTGAGCAGAGCAATAGTAATAATTCCTACCTATAACGAAATTGAAAATGTCGAGGATATTATCAAGGCTGTTATGTCACAGAACGAAGAGTTCGATGTACTTATCGTAGACGATGGATCACCTGATGGAACAGGTGCTAAAGTTAAAGATATGATGACAACCAATTCAAGAATTCACATTCTAGAAAGGAAAGGGAAATTAGGTCTTGGTACGGCATATTTAGCGGGGTTTCGATATTGTTTAGATCAAGGGTATGATTTTATTTTTGAAATGGATGCGGACTTTAGTCATCCACCAAAAGATCTCAACCATTTATATGCAGCCTGCAAAGCTGGAGCGGATGTAGCCATAGGTAGTCGATATACAAAAGGAGGTGGCGTAAAAAACTGGTCCAACTACAGATTGTTTTTATCAAGAGGAGCTTCATTGTATGTTAGGATGATCACATTCATGCCTGTTATGGATCCTACTGCAGGATTCAAGTGTTATAGACGTAAAGTACTTGAAACTATCAATCTAGAAAAAATCAACTCGGTAGGATATGCATTTCAGATCGAGATGAAATATGCTGCATACCAAAACGGATTCAAAATCCAAGAAGTACCGATTATTTTCGCTGATCGAATCAAAGGAACTTCTAAGATGGACGGATCAATCATCACCGAAGCTATTTGGGGTGTTCTTAATATGAAACTGAGAAGCTTGAAAGGCTACTACAAGGCATAATTTAACTAGTATTTCAACAATCTAAACTGCAGTTTATTCTTTTCTTACTTGGCACTTTCCACTACAGTGTCATACACCTGGACACGTTCAAACAAAGATTTATATAGATCTACAAATTCCAAATGAATAGGATCAACTTGATACTTATCTTGTTCTGCAGCATTGTCGAATGTAACAATCCACGATATATCGTATGAATTATCTACTACATCTCTTGGCGTTCCGGCCGGAGGGCCCCAGTAAACATTCTGGATAGAAGAGACAGTCGCTAATTTTGGTAACCCTTTTTCTTTGAATTCCTTGAGTAGCGATGGGTTGTCTTTTTTGAGCCAGAAATATACTGTGTGTATGAATCCAGGCTTTTTGTTTTGTACTTCAGTTGATTCCATTTCTTCAGTGCTTATTTTTTCAGGTTGTGAATTACAGGAAAAGTGAATTAAAGAAGTGAAAAGTATAAATCCTATAAAGTATTTCATAATAATGATTGAGGTTTAAAGTTAGGATTTTATTTATCGGTTTATTCTTAATTCACACTGTAAATTAAATACAAAATCAAATTTTATATACTCTTTGGTAGGGTGTGTTTCGTTACACTTGTCTTATCATAAATGTCGTTTATGAAACTAGTATTGTCCATTCTAATTGTTATTGTAGTGCAGATTTGCGTAGTAGCTCAGCCTACATATTTTCCACCTAACTTCAGTGACATATGGGAAACGGAGAATCCATCAAATCTGGGGTGGTGTGACACAGCTATAGAGAAGATGAATGACTTTCATACAGAGAGTAACACTAAAGCATTTATAATTCTTAAAAACGGCAAGATTGCTTTTGAAGCATATTATAACAATCATGAAGTTACTACTCCTTGGTATTGGGCTTCAGCTGGTAAAACTATGACAGCAAACCTTATAGGAATTGCTCAGTCAGAAGGGCTAATTGATATTAATAATCCGACAAGTGACTACCTTGGTGAAGAATGGACAGTCTGTAGTGAAAATCAAGAAGCTAATATTACGGTAAGGCATCAATTAACAATGACGACTGGTCTAGATTATTTTGTATCTAATCAAAATTGTACTGATCCATCTTGCTTGCAATATCTAAATGATCCTGATGAGGAATGGTATTATCACAACGCTCCATATACATTGTTATCGGAGGTAATCTCCAATGCCTCTGGTCAGTCATATACTTCTTATACGAATGAAAGACTTGCGAGTAAGTTAGGTTTTATTGGTTTATGGTCTGATTCAGGTGCCAATAAGCTATTCTTTAGCACAGGAAGAGGTATGGCTAGATTTGGGCTTTATATGATGGCGAATGGGGAATGGGATGGAACGCAAGTTTTTGAAGACGAGGCTTACTTTCAGGCTATGATCAACCCTTCACAAACAATTAATGAATCATATGGATATCTCTGGTGGCTCAATGGAAAAGAGAGCTACCGATTACCAGGCACAACCTTGACATTTGACGGAAGCATCGTTCCTGATGCTCCCGATGATATGTATGTTGCTATTGGGAAAAATGGACAAATATGTATGGTAGTTCCTTCAGAAGACTTAGTCATTATACGTATGGGAGATAATCCAGATGCATCGCTCGTGCCGTTAGATTATCTTAAGGGTCTTTGGAGTCAATATGAGGCTCTTAACTGTAGCAATTCTATAAAGAAGAACGATCTAAGCAATGTGGAGATCTGGCCGAGATTAACATCAAACTACTTACATTTCACGAGTGATGTAGCAATTGATAGAATTGATATATTGGATAAGTCTGGAAGGATTGTTTTGAGTGTGGGGGATATAGATGTATTGGATGTTGGGATTCTACAAAACGGTATCTATTTTACAAGAGTAATAATAGGAGCTCAGTCAATGACGAAGAGAATAATGAAAGTAAATTGATTCTTTTGTGCCCATGATTGACGTATTTTGTTATTATTTTGTGTCAAATATTAATTTTGGAATTAAACAACAACATACCAGAAAGGAGCAAGAGTGGAGGGGTAATAGAGTTAATTACTTTGTATATTCTTGTGCCCATCATTTTGGCGCTCCCAATACACATCAGTTTAAAATTAATGGCCGCGGGTTTAAGTCTTGTTTACTTGATCTATCATGTTGTCAAGTCTAAGTTGTATAAAAATATTTTCACGTTAGAATCTCCAAGTAAATCATTCATCCAGCGTATGACAGTATTTGGATTGTCTATATTTATTGGTGGTGCGGTCATTGTGTACAATTATGATTCTGAATTATTATTCTCCATAGTAAAGAACAAACCTCATATCTGGATCCTGATTCTTTTTGTGTATACCTACTTATCAGTTGTGCCGCAAGAGATTGTTTATAGACATTTCTTTTTCAAGCGATATGAATCATTATTTACAAACAAGAATGTATTCCTATTGCTCAACATGTTTTGTTTCGCACTATGTCATTTGTTCTTATGGAATGAACTTGTACTATTACTGACTTTCTTTGGCGGAGGATTGTTTGCATATACTTATCAAAAAGAGAAAAGCATGCTTTGGGTATGTGCTGAGCATGCCCTCTATGGATTTCTCATTTTCACGGTTGGTGCAGGGGAGATGCTTGCATTCCCAGCCTGAGTATATTTTTCATGCCGCTTCAAAGGGGAGATGCTTGCATTCCCAGCCTGAGCATATTTTTTCATGCCGCTTCAAAGGGGAGATGCTTGCATTCCCAGCCTGAGCATATTTTCCATACCGCTTCAAAGGGGAGATGCTTGCATTCCCAGCCTGAGCATATTTTCCATACCGCTTCAAAGGGG
>CALKXE010000266.1 GCA_938003955.1 uncultured Saprospiraceae bacterium
AGTCTAAATAAAAAACATGAGCATAATAGATAAAAGTTTAAGAGAAGAGTTAGCTGCGATAGAGGCAGCTGGTTTATATAAGAAAGAGCGTGTAATTACTACGCCACAATCTGCGTCGATCAATACGACAGCGGGTTCAGATGTATTGAACTTTTGTGCAAACAACTATCTAGGCCTTTCTTCTGCACCTGGAGTGATCAAAGCGGCAAAGGACGCAATTGATTCGCATGGATTTGGAATGTCTTCTGTGAGATTCATATGTGGAACACAGGATATCCACAAAGAACTAGAAGGCAGAATTGCGAAGTTCGTAGGAACTGATGATGCTATTCTTTATGCTGCAGCCTTTGATGCAAATGGAGGATTGTTCGAACCTTTGTTAGGTAAAGAGGATGCAATCATTTCCGATCAGCTCAATCATGCTTCTATCATCGATGGAGTACGATTGTGTAAAGCGGCTAGATATAGATACGCCAACAACGATATGACGGATCTAGAAACGAAGCTAAAAGAAGCAAAAGAAGCTGGAGCTAGAAGAATACTAATCGCAACAGATGGCGTATTCTCTATGGACGGAATCATTGCACAGATAGATAAGATCTGTGACCTTGCAGAACAATACGGAGCATTGGTTATGGTTGATGATTGTCATGCCACTGGATTCACAGGTAAGACAGGTAGAGGGAGTGCAGAGCATTGTGATGCATACGGAAGAGTCGACATTATCACTGGAACATTCGGAAAAGCACTTGGTGGTGCATCAGGGGGATTCACAGCTGCAAGTAAAGAGATCGTAGAAATGCTTCGTCAGAGGTCAAGACCATATTTGTTCTCTAACACACTGGCTCCTGCCATCGTCGGTGCAAGTATCAAAGTGATAGATATGCTCGAAGAAAATACAGAGCTCAGAGATAAATTAGAAGAAAATACAGCATACTTCAGATCAGAAATGGTTCAGGCGGGTTTTGATATCGTGCCTGGCACACATCCTATCGTACCAGTTATGTTGTACGATGCTCCCCTATCACAGAAATTTGCCGACAGATTATTGGATGAAGGTATCTATGTAATTGGTTTTTTCTACCCGGTAGTTCCTAAAGAAAAAGCAAGAATCAGAACTCAGATCTCGGCTGGCCATACACGTGCACACCTGGAAAAAGCAGTTGCGGCTTTCACTAAAGTTGGAAAGGAATTAGGAGTGATTTAAAAGCGTAGCAAATTGCCAATGTCGCTTACTAATTCATTAGAAGCCGAAAAAAGCCTTGCGCAAGCAAATCAATCAACAAAAGAGGGAAGAATTTGAAAATCAAATTCTTCCCTCTTTTAATACTTATTATATGGGTACAAAAGCTTCCAATCTCGAATGCCGAATATCGGTATGAATCTGAAGCGACAATGCCTCTATTTCCGTATAAATCTATTAGTCTAAATATCGAAAAGTACAACGATCGAAAAGTCTAAAATCGAAAAGTCTAACGATCGAAAAGTCTAACGGTCGAAAAGTCTAAGAGTCGATCAGTCGAACAGTCCAACCTCCCAAAAACCTAATCCTTCTTCTTCAATTTCCCACCTACTTTCGCACCTGATTTTGTACCTATTTTAGTCCCTCCTGTTGTAGTTGTCTTTGTTCCGGAAGTACCCGTTTTGTTATTTTTGATTCCGCCACCGCTATTTGTTGATCCAGTATTTGTATTATTCGTATTGGTATTGATATCTGTACCAGAATTAGAGTTACCAGTATTAGTTGTTGGCACTGCAGCTCCTCCGCCTAGTGTACCTAGCGTTTTGATTAGAGATCCAGCTTTCACTTGATCAGTTAATTCCATTCCGTTTAGAAGTGAAAGTTCTTTTAATTGAGAACCTTGCATACTGTAGCTTGTAAGCGCAGTCTGGAGTGTACCATTCTTTTTTACTGTTTTTATAGCAATGGTTGTTGGCTTCTTGTTGATTTTAGACTGATCCGTTAGTTTTTTAAAATTCTTCATAGATCTCTGTAAAACTGAGAAGTACTTATTAAAATCTGTCTTCTTACTCAATCCATTAAACTTGTAGATCTTTCCTCCATAAGAAATAAAGTAAGTCAACATTCTAAGTGTTGGTGATGCAGCTTGACCGTTTGCTGCATCTGGTACACTTTCTGCGATTAATGTATATGCAGTATTTCCGTTCACGTTAGAAGGTGACTGTTCTATCACATTTAATTTATTGTCTTCCACAAACTTGTTAGCCGCAGCTCTTAAGTCAGTGCCCTCAGCAAGATCCATAGTAAGGACGGCAGCTCCATCTTCTGGAGACATCTGTACTTGAGACGGCATATTGTTCACTCTCCATCCGCTAGGAACTGGAAATTGAAATAACAATTGTGGATGATAAAACACCCCATTCTCAGCATAACCTTGTCTAGGATCTTCTCCATAAACCATTCCGTCAATCATTTTCAGATATGAATCTCGATTTATTTTGTACTGCTTATTCGGATTTGCTTGTTGCTCTTCTCGAGCCATCGTTTGTACTTTATTAAATCTGTCCACAGGATCTGGGTGGGTAGACATAAACGTAGGCGTAGACGATCCACTTTCCGCTCTCATTTTCTTTAACGTATTAAAAAATCCAGCCATTTCTACTGCATCATAACCTATCTCCGAACTATAGTCCACACCTAATTCATCGGATTGACTTTCATCGTCTCTACCAAACTTCAAGAATAACAAACCCATTCCTTGACTTGCCAAATCTGCAAAATTTCTAAAATCTTCAGAAACGACCAATCCACCTATGAAAATCAACTGTCCTAGCATCTGCTTAGTCTGCTGTTGCACAGAATGACGAGCTGTGATATGCCCTATTTCATGTCCGAGTACTCCTGCGAATTCCGCTTCATTATTAAAATGAGCCATGATTCCTCTTGTGAAATATACAAATCCTCCAGGCACTGCAAAGGCATTTATCACTGGACTATCTACTACTTTAAATTCATAAGGAAGGTGAGGTCTATGCGAAATAGCTGCCATCTCCTTACCTTTAGCTGTAATGAACTTTTGGAGCGTAGGATCTTCATATACTCCATATGTTGCCAGAACTTGAGGATCATATCCTTTACCCATGCTTATTTCTTGGCTTTCAGACATGAGCACTATTTCTCTTTTACCAGTTACTGGATTTCTACTACAAGATGATATAAGAAACAGCACAGCTGCAATGGTTAGTAATCTGAGTTTACTATTAATTTTCATAAGATATTTTTTCGTTCCAATAGATTCAAAGATAGCCATAGAACTTGTGTCTAAGCTATATTCAATAATTTTTTCATGATAATATGTATCACAATGGAGTTATTTGGGAACTCTGGCTCACTCCACTACCGAAAACCATTTTTTTTATTCCCTAGTTCAATTGGTTGTCGACTTAACACATATTTAAGCGATTGATCAAAAAGATTTCGATATATTTGAGCCCAATAGAAAATCAATGGCATTAAAAAGACATATACCCTCATTTTTCACATGTTGTAATTTAGTTTGTGGTTTAGTTGCAATCCTTTTGGGCGAGAACCTAATTAGTTACTGGCTAATATTTACAGGAATGTGGTTGGACGTCTTTGATGGCGTTGCAGCTAGAGTTCTTAATGCGACCAGTGCTATAGGAAAAGAGCTAGACTCGATGGCGGATCTTATTACATTTGGAGTAGCCCCGGCGGTTATTTACTATCATTTAGCACCCGGAGAAAGTTGGATATATTTCATTCCATCTACCATATTCTTATTAGGATGCGCATTGAGACTTGCGATCTTTAATACATTAGAATCTAAGGTGACCTTTACGGGACTAGCATCTCCAGCAGCAGCTTTCTTTATGTTTGGAATATTCATGTCCGTTCATGCAGAAGTGCCTTTAATTCAAAAAATAATGTCTGATAGAATCGGATATTTTGCTATTCCTATATTTCTTGTCATTATGATGCTTAGTAAACTGGAAATGTTCTCTATTAAAAGCATGAAAAAACCATGGTACAACAATCCTTTTCACGGGCTTGCTGTTCTCTGTTTCTTAGTGGTTCTTGTAGTTAACCCGCCATTATCACCGCTAGCAGCAGTGTTTAGTTACATCATGTTAGCTTCCATAAGTATCAAGAATTTCAAAAAATCAATGTCTAAATAAATATACAAAACAAAACACATTCATCATGAAACTAGTATTCGGACTTCTCTTATTCGCCCTCGTTACATTTAGCTGTAAAGACAAAAAAGAATTACCTACGATACATATACCCGATAATGGTGAAGTAGTTCAGCAAGCTGTTACTGGTCAAGCCATGTACAAAAACATGGATGTAGAAAAAGCCAAGAAGTACATAAGTTTCTATCAAGATCTAGTAATTCTTGATGTCAGAACGCCGGGCGAAACTAAAGATGGAATGATTCCAAATGCAATCGAGATTGATTATAAAAACTCAAACTTCGAAACAGAAATAAACAAACTAGACAAGTCAAAATCCTACCTAGTATATTGTAGATCTGGAGGTAGAAGTGTCAGTGCATGCGAAAAAATGAGTGCCGCAGGA
>CALKXE010000267.1 GCA_938003955.1 uncultured Saprospiraceae bacterium
GAAAAAGAAACCTCCTGCAGTGAAGAAGTCAGGAATTACTTCCGCTCTCTCCTTCATCAATTCTGCGAACTTGATCATAAAGCTTTCAGATACATCGTATCCTTTCTCTTTTGCCATCGGCATTAGAATATCGGCTAGTTCAGTATTCGGTTTTGATATGATATATTGCTGATTAAACCATCTTGCTTTATCAATATCAAACTTTGCTCCTGACTTTACAATCCTAGCTGGATCGAAAGCTGCTACTAGCTCTTCAAGGGTAAACATTTCCTCATCATTCCCAGGGTTCCATCCTAAAAGTGAAATGAAATTTGTTACCGCCTCTGGCAAGTATCCATCTTCTTTGAATCCTTGGTATGTTTTATCTTCTTCTTTATCTAACCATTCTAATGGGAATACAGGGAAGCCAAACTTCGCTCCGTCCCTCTTGCTCAATTTGCCAGAACCTACTGGCTTCAAGATCAATGGCAGGTGAGAGAATGATGGTGCATCCCATCCAAACATTTCATACATTAATACGTGGTGACCAGTACTCGGCAACCACTCTTCTCCTCTGATTACATGCGTGATCTCCATTAAGTGATCATCTACGATATTCGCAAGGTGATATGTTGGCATTCCGTCTCCTTTGAGTATGATCTTATCATCCAATTCGTCAGAATTAAAAGATACATCCCCTCTTACCACATCTGTAAAGTCTATTGTTCTTCCTGTTGGGATCTTCAGTCTTACAGTGACATTATTTCCTTCTTTGATTAACCTTTCTGACTCCTCTTGAGAAAGAGAGATACTATTTCTCATAGTCATACGAGTAGCATGATTATATTTTACTCCGTAGATTTTTTGAGCTTCATTCTCTAACCTCCAATTTGTTAGTTCCTCTGAAGTATCAAAACAATAATAAGCATGTCCTTTTTCTATCAATTCGGTTACATACTGTCCATAAATATCTTTTCTTTCTGATTGTCTGTATGGTCCAAAATCACCACCAAGTCCAGGACCTTCTTCTGGAGAAAACCCGAACCATTCAAGAGATTTGATAATGTACTCTTCCGCTTCAGCTACGTATCTTTTTTGGTCAGTATCCTCGATTCTTAGGATAAACTTCCCTCCGTTCTTCTTAGCAAACAGATAATTATATAGTGCTGTTCTTACTCCTCCAATATGCAAAGGTCCTGTTGGACTGGGTGCAAATCTTACTCTTACATTACTCATTCTTAAAATATTTTAAACTTAATCTTTAGAAGCTGCAAAGGTAAGATTTTTCAGATGCATTTAGTTAGGAAGTTATTGTGAAGTTTATTGTTTGTGTGAATGGGATTAATTCTGAATTTGATGGGACAAAACCCTCTACTGGATTTCGTTATTGACTTTTATCAATTTGTACGTGCTTTTCAACCAAGTACATTCCCCATTCTGCCATTGCTTCAAAAATCGGTACAATTTCTTTTGATTTTTCAGTAAGCGCATATTCTACTCTAGGAGGACTTTCAGGATAAGAATGGCGAGTCAATAATTCATCTCTTACTAATTCGCTTAATTGACTTGCCAAGACTTTCCTAGAAATTTTCGGAATCAAAGCATGAAGCTTTCCAAATCGCTTTGGCGATTTTTGTAGGTGAGAAATTATTATGGGCTTCCATTTACCCCCAACAACATTTAGTGCCTGCGTTAATGGACATAATTGATGATTTTCATATTTCATGGTTATTTACTAATTGTTACATTAAAGTAACTACTTTTTTACGATCAATTCAAGGTGCATCACATAATAGTTACCTATGGTTACTAATAATAGTTACGTTTGGTGACTATAATAAAAAATCACAAGCTTTTTATACACCATTAATTTAGAATCGTGATTATTATAGATGACAACCTTAAAGTTTAAATTATAGTATTATGAGTGACGCACTTAAATTCAAAGATTTCAAGAAAGCTGAAAAAGCATTTTTTATTGGACTAATTATATGGATATTTCTTCAAATATCAAGATTCATTGCACTAGTCCTAATAGATGACATTAATACTGGGACCGAATCTGCAGCTTGGATGTATCCTGCATACTTAGATATTTTTGCTGCAGTTCTAGCACTACCGCTTATCGCAGCTCTTATCAGATGGCGTGGATTATTTACTTGGACTGCTGTTATTGTATATCTGGCAATTTCAATTGTCGACCACTTTGGTAATTTCACAAATACCGGTTTAGTAGGAGCTCCCTCAATAGTAGAAGAAGGCTCTAATCCGTATCTTATTCCTGTAATCCAAACAGTTATTGATTTTGTTTTTTTGATCCTTCTCTTAATCCCAAAGTATTATACATTATTTTTCAAAATTGAAAAATAATAGAGGAGTTGGAAGTATATTTTCAAACTACGTTAGAAGACAATCGTAATGTTACTAAATGGCTTAATATGTTTTGTTCATTAATATTGAAGACAATCCACTAAACTTCAAAACATCAAATACACAGCCCACAAAGCAATCACAGAAGAAAGCCCTACAGTATAATACTTCCGCTTCAGCCCAATAAGGTTCACCAAAACAAAACTTAAAAGTAGCGTCACCAACACAATAATAATCTGCCCCAACTCAACACCAATATTAAAAGACAATAAAGGCATCAGAATACTCTCGTCTCTCCCCAACATAGCCTTGAAAAAATTAGAAAAACCTAATCCGTGGATAAGACCAAAACCAAGCGCTAGCGCATAGTTGGCCATTACACTTTCTTTCTTCTGACTAGTCTGAGCAGTTAAACTATCAGGTAGCGATTGCGCTTTCCAAATATTATAAATACAAGTGAGTATAATCGTAACAGGAATAAGCGTCTCCACAAGGGAAGCTGAGATATTCACAATCTTTAAGGAGGACAGAGCCAATGTAAGCGAATGCCCAATCGTGAATGCTGTGACTAAAACCAATATCTTCTTCCAATCTTGGATCAGATAAATAGCA
>CALKXE010000268.1 GCA_938003955.1 uncultured Saprospiraceae bacterium
ACTAAAATCAAAACTTAATTATTAAGACAAGCTTGCCCATCTTTAATTTATTTCACCTTAAAAATACATCCCAACATTAAATGTCAAATAGTTGAGTGTAGATTTAAGTGGTAATTTCTTTCCTCCATATTTATAATCATCACCTACCTTAGCAAATGAGTGTTCGTATTTAACTCCTACTCTTAAGTGTTTTCCTATATCAAGACCTACACTTCCTAAGAATCCAGTTTGAAGACTTCTCTTTTTTTCCTCGATATCATATCCTGTTAATTGACCTTCACTTTGCCTAGTTTGAAAGTTGAATATTGGTCCAACTCCAAGTCTCAATTTACCCAACTTGACTCCTCCTACAATTGGTACATGGATAACAGAACTTGTCTCTTCTATATATTTCATTGGTTCATCTATCTGTAAATAGTTTTGAACTGTAAATGTATATGCGTTTTTACGATAATGTACATCTGCACTTGCGAATAATGGACCAAAATCGGAAGTTAGACTGATACCAATAGAAGGTAAGTTTTTAGCTTCCAAGAATCCTACTTCCATTGATTTCCTTCCTTCTGGAGTTCCAAAAACTTTTGATGTTGATTCTCCTAATGAGAGTCCATAAGAGCCTACTACTCCTACTCTCACTTGAGAAAATGCTGTTTGGCCTATAACAAATAATGCTGCAATAATTAATAATTTTTTCATGGCTCGATATTTTAAAATTGTAATGAGTTATGCTTTTTGTTTTGAATTTGACATAGAAATGGCTTTCGCGTGATTGACCACTTCGATTTATTTCTCTATCAATTTTTATATTTCAGGTAATTACTTAAATGCCGTAATTGACTTATGTTTTCCCTAAATGATTTACTATTTTATTTGATTTCAATTTTGTTATTAGTATTACGGTTATTCTCCACAAATGGTTAGAATATCCTGAATACTATTTTCTTTTTTTCCAATAAATACTATTTCAATCTTCTCTGAAGAAGTATCCATTTTCAATTTTGTACTATCTCCAAAATCATAGCAGCCGCTTCCGCTTGAAGCACATGATGTAAAGAATGCTGTGATCGCTATAGCGCATAGAAATTTAGTTACGTACTTCATCGTTTCGTTGATTTTAAATGATTAAAAAGTTGTTTTTATTGCATTCCAAACTATATGAATGGAATTTATTCTCAGTGTACAAGGAGGAACTAATTATGTAATTGCTTCGTACATCTATATAATGACTTTACTGTCCAAAATGTGACACGCCAAATGCTAAAATATCCTTAAAATATTCAAGGCGACATCTAAAAATCATGATCTACGCCGACACAAACAACCCTAAACTACTGAATACGTGACATATACGTATATTATTTCAAGAAATTACATAGTGTAATTAATTTTATTATTTTATGTAAAAAAAATGCTTTGGGTCCAATTATCTATTTTCTAGATTTTTTTTATTGAAAAACCATAATTCTAGTATCCAACTTTGATAGTTTCATTCTGATATCAAAATATTTATATTCACCTATTTTCAACTTGTCTCTTTTAAAATTCATTTTAAAAGAATGTACCTACACTAAATGTCATATAATTAAGAGTAGATTTTAGTGTCAATTTCTTGCCAGCATATTTATAGTCATCTCCTACTTTAGCAGACGAGTGTTCATACTTTAATCCTACTCTCAATTGCTTTCCGATATCAAAACCTGCACTTCCTAAGAATCCAGTTTGAAGGTTTCATCTCTTCTCTTCTCTTCTCTTCTCTTCTCTTCTCTTCTCTTCTCTATAACTGCCCACTTGCATAAATCACCATAGCAATAAAATATACTTGGTCGTTTTTTTATGCGTCTTAACTGACTCCTTTTCCTATTGTATCTTTAGATTATTTTAAATTGTATTTGGTACAAATAAATAATTGATTCGTACATATGTATATACAATTCAGTGTCAAAAGGTAAGCAGTTAAAGACTCAAAAATATGTTAAATTGAGATTTTTAACATTAGAAAAACTCATATCAAGAATCCAAAAAATAACATAAAACACTGTATACCTACATATTACACACCGAAAATTTTAAATAAATTATAAAGCCATTTTATAATTGCATGTAAATAGAATTACTTAAAAATAAAATCTAGCTCGTTTAAAATGGTTACTATTAAAACCACATCTTCCAATTATTTATGCGATTTCCTAGAAGAAAAATGGTTAGGCATTCACTTTTCTTTTTTGTTCATTTAAAGATCAAAGACGTAATTTTTCATTGTTTCATTTCTTATTAACTTTCATATTATATATTTACATAAAATTCGAATATTTTGATCAGAGTAAATAATATACATAAATCATACGGAGATCTCCATGTACTGAAAGGGATAGACTTAACTGTACAAAAAGGAGAGATAGTAAGTATCGTTGGCAAATCAGGCGCAGGTAAGAGTACCCTACTCCATATATTAGGTACGCTTGATGAATCTGATAAAGGTCAATTGTGGATCGATGATGTAGAAGTCTCAACATTAAATCAGAAGGAAATATCAAAATTTCGTAATAAAAAGATTGGTTTCATATTCCAGTTTCATCACTTATTAAATGAATTTACAGCTGCGGAGAATGTGGCAATCCCCGCCTTTATAGCTGGTGAACCCAAAGAGAAGTCGCTCAAAAGAGCAAAAGAACTACTAGACTACCTTGGGTTGGCAGATAGAGCTTCACACAAACCAAACGAACTATCAGGTGGAGAACAACAGAGAGTAGCCGTCGCTAGAGCACTTATGAATGAACCATCAGTCGTATACGCTGATGAACCTTCTGGAAATTTGGATAAAGCTACTTCCGAAGATTTACATAATTTACTATTTCAATTGCGAAAAGAAATGGATCAAACGTTTGTAATCGTAACACACAACGAAGATTTGGCCGCATTAAGTGATCGAACGATTACTATGGAAGATGGATTAATTAGGATATAATAACGACGTCAATTGAATTTATCGCATACCTTATATGTTGAATCCAATATGCATCGGCATTATACTAAATCAATAATTACATTCTGAAAAGAATTTGTTTAATACCGCTTATGGAAGATAAGACAAACACAACGGCTGGCCAGCAGCCCAAAACCCCTGGAGACCGATTATTTAAAATAAAGGCTTATATAAAGGGATTCTGGAAAGATGCCCTCGATCTCGAGCATGGTGTAGATAAACTCCTTACTATAAATGAGATAAAGGAAAAGAATTCCATGAGTGGTGCGAATGCATGGATGCTTATGTGTAGTATTGTTATAGCCTCTGTCGGTTTGGACATGAACTCTCCCGCAGTGATTATTGGAGCCATGCTTATCTCCCCATTAATGTCTCCTATATTAGGTATGGGTCTCGCGATTGGAATCAATGATAAAAATACGCTCAAAAAAAGTCTTGCCCATTTCGGGATGGCGGTAGCTATAGCACTGATTACCTCTACCGTTTATTTTTCTCTTACTCCACTGGGAGAAACAACTTCCGAAATACTGGCTAGAATAAGTCCTGGACCATTAGATATATTTATCGCATTTTTTGGAGGAATTGCAGGTATTGTATCTATTGCTCGTAAAGATATCTCTACCACACTACCGGGAGTAGCTATTGCGACCGCTTTGATGCCGCCAGTATGTGTTACAGGATTTGGAATTGCAAAAGGCTATGGTGACATAGCTATGTACTCTATGTTTCTGTTTATTATTAACACTGTCTTTGTTTCTCTAGCCACTTTTATTATTGTGAGGTTTGTATTGCATTTTCCTCAGAGGGACTTTAGCGATGCAAAAGAGAAAAGAAACAACACTATATACATCTCATTATTTTTACTAATTATATCTATTATATCTTATTATCCATTTAGTCGACTACTAACGAATAGAGAACAAGACAAAAAGATTGAACTATTAATAGATCAAGTATTTGAAGGAAAACGAGAGTTATTTGATGGAAAAGAGGTGATCTCCAGCGGTGATAGTACATTGCTTATCCTCAAAGTATACGGAGATGGTCAAGATTTCATGACCAATTATGAATTTAAAGATTTATGTAAAAATATAGGCCTAGAAAACACAACAGTGCAAATAGTCCCTACCACTAATATTAACGAGGACGATATAAATGTGCTGCATAAAAAAATACTCAGCATTCAAGATGCTACTACACAGTTGAATTCTATTCAAGAAAAAAGTAGTGAAAATGATCAAGTCATACAGGCACTCAAGGACGAATTATCAAGATTCAGAATGCAAGACGATCTATTCAAAGAACGGACAGGATTTATAAAAGCCATATATCCAGATGAGATCTCAAGCGTAAGTTATGCCCGAGGACAATCAAACGACTTTACTAAAGTAAAACAAAATATTCCGATGTATATCATAGATTGGAATAAGAAAGATAAGAACTACGCCGAAAGACAAAAGGTCATTCGACGGGTGCTCCAGACTCAGAAGGATATGGAGAACATTAGAGTTATTCATAATTATTGATTGGTTGATTATTGCCATTTGATTGAGCATAATTGTGTTCCAGAAACTAGACGAGGAATTAAGTTTGCGTATTACAGCCAAAATTAGGGCAATAAAAAACTGCAATGATTAATAAAAACGCTTTATTCCAGGTAGTTAATGGATTGATTGTGATATCAGGTCTAGCCTTGTTGTTTTTTGTTTCTACATTTTGGATTGGTAGCCAAGAACAATATAATCACGCAATAGATAATTCTAAGCTGATATTTATGGCTAAAAAAACATTGATGTCTCTTTTCATTAGCACTATTTTAGCATCATTAATATATATCATAAGCGGATTCGTTTTCAAAAGGAATACATTAGACACTATTCGAACAACTAAGTTAGATTTTGTCATTTTTTTAATTGTGTCTGTAGTGACAGTTCTATACAATCATTTTTAATGCCTTTATTTAAAGCTACTCTTTGGCGAGGCTTTTAATATAGCGTTAACATGTAATTATCAAGCTAAGCTAATTTAGCTTGATATAACGATGGTAGATTCAATTATTGACATCTATATGGGAGACTAAATAATTGGAAGTCATTAAGAGGTTACAAACCACTTCGAACATAAGTAAAACCATTGCAAATCGCTCTATTTCATACTTATATTTGAATCATGAAGAAACTAATATTTATAGTTGGAGTACTTATTATAGTCGGAATACTTATTATAGTTGGATGTAAAATAAAGCCATCTAGAAAAAACGACTTAACGAAGTTGGAGCTAAAACAAATAGAAGAAATTATTGATTCCTTAGGAACAATGAATAATTTAAATTCAGACTATTCAGTTTGTCCAAAATTTGATTTTTTTGCAACTGAAAATTTTACTTTTTTTAATCACAAGGAAAATGAAGTTATGGCAGATATCAATAAAACGTATTTTAATGAACCGTCAAAACAGTTATTGAATTTGAGAAAGATTACTTCATCAAAAAACCATTTTAGTATTACTGGAGTTGTAAATAATTTTATTTGTGTTTCACTTGTTGAAGGAATAGAGAATTACAACTGCTTTGACCCCAAAGTCCGTAGATACAAATTTTACTTAGTGAAATTGGGATCGAGTAATTATGAAATATTAGAAACAAACGAAGTCCATTTTGGATAATCCAATATGAAAATGAATAAAATCACGGTAATGTATTTATTTTGTTTTGTGATTTCAACTACATCTTGTATCAATGGTGTTACTGAAAGACAGAATCAAAATGCACAGAAGATTAGAACATTTCAAGATTCTACTTTTTATTCGATATCAAATGCGACGAAAAACAAGGAACTTGTTGAATCGCTTATTCTAAGAGATCAAAGGTTAGATAGTTTTCCTGACGAAATCGTCGAATTCAAAAACCTAAGGTTTTTGGATCTGAGTATGAATAATTTCTCATCGATCCCTGCTGGCATATCAGAGCTTAAAAATCTTGAAGAATTAGTTATTGCATACAGTAAAATCAATGAGGTGCCCAATTCCATAAAAGGGTTAAAAAACTTAAAAAGACTTGTCTTATTATACAGCCAAGTAGAAGTTGTAGATAAAGGGATTTGCGATTTAATTAAGCTAGTATCTATCAATCTCAGTTTTAATCAACTAAATACACTGCCAGATTGTATTTGCCAATTAGAAAGCCTCAAAGAATTAAATATACTTTACAGAAAGGGGTCGAAGCATATCAGTCAAGATAAATATGTCTATTTTAAAGAATGTCTAAAACATACTAAAATAGCTTATGAGGAAATTGGCGTCCAATAGAAACGAGTCGACCATCGACGAACTTCGGACATACCAACCAATCCCAAGATTGGTATTAACACCCCATCAATTCCAGTGACTAGACTTCAAAACACCTTCTGGATAATCCTTCCCTAATTGTAATTTATACTTACTCAAATCTACTGTATCAATGGTATGTACATCTGCACATGGCACAGCCTTTAATTCCGGCAACCAATACTTTACGTATTCTGCCTCAGCATCATATCTTTTCGCTTGTGAGATGATGTTAAAGTACCTATCTTCTCTAGGATCAGCTCCTACTCCAGCGATGTAATTCCAGTTGCCATAATTACTACATGGATCATAATCGATCAAAAGCGACTCAAAATATTCTGCTCCTAACAACCAATTTAATTTCAAATCTTTCACTAGGAAACTGGCTACATTCTGCCTACCTCTATTGGACATAAAACCAGTCTCATTCAACTCTCGCATATTGGCATCTATAAATGGGATCCCAGTATTTCCTGTTGCCCATTTATCGAATAATGTTCGGTCATTTTCATACTGATTCTTATCCTCTCCTTTAGTCCCTTCTTGTTGAAAAATAGCATTTCCATACTTCTTTCCTGTGAGTCTAAAGAAGTCTCTCCACATAAGCTCGAAGAACATCCAATATGTACTTTTATTCTTTGTACGTTCTGTTTCGTACTTTTTCAGCTCAGAGTAAATCATTTTCGGAGACAAACATCCCTGAGCAAGCCAAGGGCTAAACTTCGAACTAAAATCTCTGCCCAACAGCCCATTTCTCGATTCCTTATAATTAGCAATGAGGTCCTTATCCCATAGATAATATTTCAACTGGCTGAGTGCTTCCGTTTCACCTCCTTTCCAAGTATATCCTCCTTTGTCATTTGTATCGAACTCCTCATGGCCTAAGTCAGTTAATGAAGGGATGTCACCATATTCTACTGCGACACTTAGTGGATTGAATCGTTCCGTGGGCATCGGTAACGGTTCTCTAACTGGAATGAATTTTTCTACTTCTTTTCTAAACTGTGTAAAAATATCTGGGGTCTGCGTCACTGGAAATGGAAGATCAGCTGTATAGAACAACATCTTACCTCTAGAATATCTTATCTCCTGCCCTATCGCCCAAAGGCTATTTTCTAACGAATCCTGAACATCTACCTCTTCTTGTGTGCGCTCTCTATTACAGAACACCCAACTAGATTTCACTTCACCTGCAAGTTTAAGTAGCTCTTCTTCCGGATTCCCTATTCTAACATAAAGATCTGACCCCATCTGCTGGAGCCTAGATTTGAGATCAAGAACAGATTCTAAAATAAATTTGGCCCGGAACTTCCCTGTCTTAGCAAAACCTAACTTGGTCTGGCCCATGAATACTCTTGGATCAAAAATATAAACAGGAATGATCTCACCTGCTGATTGAATAGCATCCAACAAGGCTTCATTATCATGTAATCTTAGATCATTTCTAAACCATACAATCGCTCTTCTACTATCTTTATTCATTGGGAGGAATATTTACACATTAGAATAAATCAAAAATATCATTATTATGTATTTTCTAACTTATAAACGGCTGCAAAACTAATTGGTTTTACGAATCTTACAATCTATTGATTAAAAATGATGATTCATAAGATTATTAAATACAAAACTCACTTTCCTTCTTGATTATTCGTTTTCTTTTGATCCACATCCTTCTTGTACGCATAGAGTCCTAGCACGGTACCGAGAATGATTTCCACAAATGGATTAAACCCAACTAATGTTCGATGTCTAATAAATACTAAAACAGCAGAAAGTACAATCAAAATGACAATAGTTCCTAGTATGAATTGAGCCGCTCTCATTTGTTTTTATTTTGAATAAGTAGATTCTTTCCAATAGTATAAACAGATCCTAAGATCAGACCTAACCCTAAATAGGTGATATAATCAAAATTTATAAAACTTCGATAGTTATAAAAATGGAATGCCATTGCAACAAGCATTACAGGCAGAAGAATGGAGAATATTTGGTTTATATATTTCAATCGGTAGTTATTTCTTCGTTATCTTTTCGGTAGACATCTTGACAATATGTTCCAAAAGTAAAGATAAAAGCTAAAAAAAGATTCTCAAAAACACTGTAATCGTCTAGGCTGCCTTCGACGAAATATTCAACAGGTATAAATAGTATCAGAATGGCAATGAATTGAATTAAGTATTTCATGTATATGATTTATAATCATAATAAAAGTCTTTTGATTTATGTATTTTTATTAGTTGCTATTTCTTCGTTATCCTTTCGGTAAACATCTACACAATAATTCCCGAACTCTAAAACAAGAGCAAATATAATCGCTTTCACAAAAGTCCCTTTGTCAATGGTACCTTCTGAAATATATTCGAATAACACCATCAAGCTGGTAATTACCATAATCCAAATGATATGTTTTCTTGGTTTATGTGCTTTCATAGATTAAATATAAGCTTTTATAACTGCTCAGGCAAAACGTTGGCTAAAGAAAAAACGAAGTTAAAGCATCGAATACTTAAATCAAAAGTATTACGATTTTGAGACCTAGATGAAGAGACACCTTAAATTTCGTGACTTAAGTCGCGTTTCTATACTTTCACCGAGTAAATAAGATAACGAAGCTAAAACATCGAAAACTTAGATCAAAAGTATTATGGTTTTGATATCTAGGTGCTAGGATTACACTAATTTCTTCTGACTTTTGTCTCTTTATTTTTCAAGATATAAACTTCTAAAATATTCCAACATCTCTTTTACATCTGGATTCTCTATCTTACTATATGTCCATGGGATCTCCTTTACTTCAATATCTTCATACCATCGACCCCTTACAAAGTGAAGATACTTCATAAGCTGAAATGCATCAAACCAATGCCAAAATCGTTTTTGAAATGATGGATAATCAGTGGTATTACCTTTTATCATTTTCAGATTTCGATCACCATCTATGCTATTCAGATATTCGAGTACTGGTTCTGGCAGGTCTTCAGAAAATGATCCTCTCTCAAAGGTAGCTGGTAAGTCTTTGACCAATTTTTCTAATGCTAAAAATGACTTTGGATTATATGTCTTGTACATTCCCGAATCACTAGCTTGTAAATCGCCGACTGCTTTTCCTGTACCAAATGGCACTCGGTCCGATATTCTAGGACTAGGAATAACTCTAGTAGTGTTCAGTTCTTCATGTCCACCAAATTTGATCAATTTGTGCAGGAAATAGAAATCCTCTCCCGCCTTTCTCTGATTCATACCTCCAACAGCACAATAAGCATCTACTTTGCATGCCATGCTACTCCCTACTGTATGATATGCATAAGGCAGCTCAATCATCTTCTGCATTTGAATGAAGTACCGTAAGTGTAATTCGTACTGTGTTATATAATTATAGATCTCATCAGAATATTCATCCCCTTCGATTGGGTGTTCGTAGTTGATTCCGACAGACGTCACTTTAGGGTTTTGAAAAACATTGGCGAGTTCAATCAAATAATTATCATCACAATTACTATCCGCATCATAGCAAACGATCAATCCATCATACTTCTCCTCATGGACAAAACGACGGACAGCATCATCCATGCCTATCTTCCGCGCCAGTCCTACCCCAGCCTTCTTATCAGAGAAATTATTATTCATAATGACATAAAGAGAAAACCAATCTGGTAGATCCTGTAACTCATGTAAGTCATTATAGCTTTTCTTATTCTGAATCTCAACCGACTCTGGATCAGCATCACTACCATTAATAATCACCAAAACCTCCACACTACATGGTGGACGATTACTTTGATAGATGGACTTCACTGCGGATACTACATCTGGTTCATTATAACATGGGATTACTATGATCATCCCTAGATCAGACGCAGGAACGTCTTCTACGAGCAAGGGATATTTAATATTCTGCCTTATATATCTTGATATTGTCTTATTCATTTTGCGCCTTGGTTACATATATATAACTTGCGGAAAAATACGGATTTTCCTAACCAAACATAAAATAAACAATTAAAATGGATACAATGACAAAACTATCGTCAGAGCAATTGATTGCAATGGAAGATAAACATGGTGCACATAACTACCATCCGCTTCCAGTTGTACTAGAGCGAGGAGAGCGTGTATACGTTTGGGATGTAGAAGGTAAAAGATACTTTGATTTCCTATCAGCATATAGTGCAGTAAACCAAGGTCACTGTCACCCAAGAATCGTAGGCGCACTAAAAGAACAAGCAGATATTCTTACGCTTACGTCTAGAGCATTCCATAATAATGTGTTGGGACCATACGAGAAATACATCACAGAATATTTCGGATACGACAAGATGCTACCTATCAACTCTGGTGTAGAGGCGGTAGAAACTGCACTTAAGCTTTGTAGAAAGTGGGCTTACATGAAGAAAGGTGTTCCTACCGATCAAGCAAAAATCATATTCGCTTCTGGAAATTTCCACGGTCGTACGATTGCTGTAGTGTCAGCTTCGCAAGATCCTGATGCAAGAAAAGGGTTCGGCCCATATCTTCCTGGTATAGAAGTTATTGATTATAATGACTTAGACGCTGTAGCGGAAGCATTCAAAGATCCAAACGTTGCAGGATTCATCGTAGAGCCTATCCAAGGAGAAGCTGGGGTATTCGTACCAGACGAAGGATACCTCGCTGGTGTAAGAAAACTATGTACAGACAACAATGTATTATTCATAGCGGATGAAGTGCAGACTGGAATCGCACGTACAGGTAGACTATTAGCTACTTGTGGTAACTGCGGATGTGCAGGAAACTGTGAAAATAAATATGAAACAAGAGCTGACATACTCGTACTAGGAAAAGCGATCTCAGGTGGTGTATTCCCTGTATCTGCAGTATTGGCTGATGATGATATCATGCTATGTATCAAGCCTGGTGAACACGGAAGTACATTCGGTGGTAATCCTCTTGGTGGCAAAGTAGCTATCGCAGCTCTAGAAGTAATCAAAGACGAAAACCTAGCTCAGAATGCTGAGAAACTAGGGATCATTTTCAGAGAAAGAATGCAAGCACTTGTAGACAAAACAGATCTATGTGTACTCGTAAGAGGAAAAGGACTACTGAATGCCGTAGTAATCAATGACACGGAAGACAGTAAGACTGCATGGAACATCTGTATGGCACTCAGAGACAATGGTCTCCTAGCAAAACCTACACATGGAAACATTATCAGATTCGCTCCACCATTAGTTATGACTGAAGCAGAATTACACGAATGCTGTGATATAATCGAGAAGACAATCATGGAATTTAAGAAGTAATTGTTGATTTGTTGAGTTAATGAATTGTTGAATTGACTAACTCGATTAAGAAATACGAAGAATAATTTCAGACCACTTATTGCAATTGCAGTAAGTGGTTTTTTTGTTTTACATTGAATTTCTCAAGCAATGGAATATCCATGAATCAATCATAAATATTTTCAATATCGATAATATATAATAATCACAAATCCCACACCAATATAAACCTATTACTAAATACTTGCCAGATCAAAACCAACCGATCACCACTAATTTTCGTATTAATTATAATTACACTATGTTTAGATCCAAATTGCAAATCTTGACTGATCAACTCAAAGTAGTTCTTTATTCTAAACGCTTCTCGTTCCATTTACAAAAATATAAACCGTGATATCAATTACATTTATCAAGACACTTCGCTCCCTAGCAAGTATTTTCTTAATCATAATCGCATGTAATTCTGCTAAAGCACAACTGGATTGGACTGAACACTTGTCACATGATAGAATTACTAGGAACAATTTAGGTTTTCTATTTGAAGACAATAATTTGATTTTAGTAATGGATAATTATTCTGGAGGTCCATCATCTGTAGAAAGAATAACTGGCAATGTCAAGAAAGATATCATAGCCCAATTTGATTCAAACTATGATGCTAAGTCAAGATCTACAGCGATAGATTCTAAAGAAGTCATCTTGACTAATCCACAAAGTTTAGACTTTTATGGGTTTGGAGCCACTTCAATCCGTATGACGAATGGAGATCTATCTATTAGATCTCTGGAATCAATAGTTTCACATCCCTGTATCGATGCCTTAATTCCTATGGATACAACAATACCTTCTGAATGTCTTACGGATTTCGAATTCAATCATCTTTTAGTAAATCATAGTGGGGAAATATTAGAATCCTATGAAGCTTCTCCTATGATTATGCACGAAGGAATTCTAGGTAATTATCGTGTCCAGAACAATCGTTTATATACACATAGTATTAATGATACATCCTTCATAATCGAAGTTCCTAATTTCAAAAAACTATATAATAATCCATTCACAAATGAGTTAGTCATCCTATTAGATTCTACTATTATTTATTATGACCCTATAACCCTAGAGTTAGAGGAATCAATCCTAGAAACAAAGCCAATAGCAATAGACTTCACAGAAGATGCGATGTATTATCTATCAAAAGTAGGTCCTGGACACAAGATATTCAAAAGCTATTACTCGGGAGGTTCGAACTTATGGATGGATATAGATCCTACACCAAACGGTCAAGAAGTAGAAATCTATGAAATATCAATCAAAGACTTAGATGCATATCTATTTGGAATACATAATGATCAAAAAACAAAAACGAGACATCATATAGTACAAAGACAAAATCTACTAGCGCCTATCGGACCACCACGAAGAGATCTAGCTATCGAATCATTTTCTGTTGTTTATGAAGAATTGGATTATGGCAGTTATGAGTATACCTACGAAATTAAAGTAATCAATAATGGGTCATCTATTGTCAACACATTCGATATTTACTCTGATCTAAAAGAATATAATGAATTACTCTATTCTGATATAGACTATACATATAATGGTAATCTACAACCGGATGAGGTTATATCTATCCAAGGCAATTTCTCTGCAAATGCTATTTCAGAAATTAATATTAATATCCCTGGTGCTGACTTCATGTTTGATTCATATCCGAATGATAACAGTGCAAGTTTTGATTTAATTAGCTCAAACAAAGAAACTAATCATACAACTATTTCTATTTCGCCTAATCCAACAACTGGAATTATAGAACTAGATTTTCTCGATTTTAATAATCCTAATGTAGCAGTTATTGATATTTACGGAAGACAAGTATTACGCCCTAAAATAACAAATAACAGAATTGATATTTCTTCAATACCAAATGGCCTCTATTACTTACAAGTCATAGATGAAAATCAAAAATCAACTGTATCAATTGTAAAAATTTAAATCTTAATTCTAAGCATCTTAACTATTCACCACGACACTTAGAGATCTTTTCTTCGTGTATATTACTAATCAATAGTATATAATTATAAATTGGTTTAGCGAAAAATCTGAATACTGTAAAGTTAAACCTAGATAAGCAGGGTATTACATCACTTAAAACAGTTTACAGATGAAAAAATTACTACTTATTACCTTATGCCTTTTTGCGACTATATCGTACAGTCAAGATTGCACTGAATTTACGAGTGGATCACAGATAAGTAAAAACGAAATCCAATTTAATGCCCTGAATGGCACGAATGCCTTTAATGAATTAAACATAAGAACCAAAGTAGGTCCAAATGGAGAACTCTCTATGTCGGAATATACATCTTTGATCTACTCAATGAATATTTGGGCTGGAGGATTAGACGAAAATGGAACGCTGCATATGGCCGCAGGTACTTATGGAGGAGAAAACTCAAAAAGTGACTGGAGCCCTGGACCATTGGATGAAAATGGACAAGTCCTAGAGGAAGGCTGCGAATTCTATGATCAAGCATTTGTAGTTACAAAAGAAGACCTATATGCTGCATATGAAGCTATGTATGATGGTTGTCAATTAAAAGCTAACATCGATTGTGACGCTATTCCAGACGCAGTTAAGTATTGGCCTGGAAGAGGAAATAATCATATCTATGACATTCTACCAATTGACAATTATTATTTTCACGATATATATTGGGATGCAAATGCTAATGGAGTCTATGATCCTTGTGATGGTGATTTACCATTCTTTGCGGGTAGAGGATGTGAAGCAGACTTCAGCTGTATAACTGAAATATTCGATGTAATGCCAGATCAATTGGCTTATTGGGTGATGAACGATAATTCGAAACCACATGAACTTACAGGTTCTGAACCATTAAGTATGGAGGTTCATTGTTATGCATTAATGTATGATTCAAAAACAGACAATCAAAACATTGTCTATGATGGTCAAAACAATCAAAATGTACAATGGGTATTTGAAATTTTAAACAAGTCTACTACCAATTATAAAGATTTTTATTTTTCTACATGGTTCGATTATGATCTAGGATGTCCAGAAGACGATTATGCAGGTGTTTCCGCAGATAAAAAATCAGTATTTGTTTATAACAAAGATGAAATAGATGGCAATAATGACAGCAACTTGTGTAATTCTCAAAATTCTTTTGAGGATCAAATACCAGCATTTTCAATCAACGTGGAACGAGGATTATCAGAATACACGGGAGATACGGTGCTATTTAAAGATGTTAGTTCAATAATTTTCCCGCCAATTGGGGATAACTTAACATCTGGGAACGAATATTACAATCTAATGAAAGGGCTCAATAAAGATGGTAGTCCAATTTTAGATCCAAATGGAGAACCTACAAAATTCATGTTTAATGGAAATCCAGATGAAGAAGATCAATGGTCAATGTGTACTGACAACAACTCGAATGACTTCTACTCCACTGCCTTAATCTCTCACGGGCCTATAAATATGTTACCAGGATTCAAGGCCGAAATGCAATTTAGTTTTAGCTATTCTGATCAAGAATCTTTGCCGTGCCCAGACTTATCCGATTTGTATTACAGAAAGGGAATTGCAAGAGGGAACTATTCAAATTGCCAGTTTTCGATGGAAGGCCCCTCCGCACCAAATCTTGTTGCTACTGAAGGGGTCGGAACTTTCGATTTGTTTTTTGATAATGATTTTCCAACCAGTAACAACAAAAATCTTTCATTCCAAAGAGAAAATGTCTATGCACCATTTCAAGAATTCTACGAATTCGAAGGATACAAAGTCTATCAAGTACCATCCGTTGACTTTGACTTGACACAACTGGAAAATACGGATCTAAGCACACTACTATTCCAAGCTGACATTCAGAATGGCTCGGTAAATTTATCTAATTATTATCTTGGGCCTAATGCCGCTGATATAACGGACGGGTATTTCCAACAAATGGTTGATGGATCGGATACTGGAGTTCCAGACAGAATAACGCTTACCTACGACTATGTCGATCAAGAACCAATACAATTTGGAAAAACGTATTATTATGTAGCAATTGCATATGCTAAAAGTACTTGGGATGAAATATATGCCCCAGAACAGTCAACGGGAGACAGGCTTCCTTATATTGAAGGCTGCCATAACATAAAGGTCTCATCAGTAGTTTTTAATGGCCCAAATAACACCAAAGATCCATTATTCAACTTAGATATATCTACTACCATCAATGGCTTCTCAATTAACAATGTGCTAGATGATATAAATGTGCAATTATATTCTCTAAATGGTATCTTAGTTGATCAATGGAGCATAAAAAATAATGATTCGTTTACCCAATCGACACTGGAATCAAAGCTAATATCTGGAATCTACATATTAAACGTAAAGTCAAATAATGGAGCCCATCAAAAATCTTATAAAATTTCAGTAATAAGATAGGTGCAATTAATATGCAGCTTCAATTAATAAGCAACAATATTCACAAAAAAATAGGTTTGGATTCTTAACTTTGAATCCAAACCTACTTTTGTTATGATCCGAAATATAGCCGCCGTTATTATCCTTTGTCTCCTTGCTATTCTCGCATTCAATCTGGAATCCGCAACTAAGGTCAAATCCCCTGACTCTGCAGATTTCTCTGCCAAAAACGCATATGAATACTTAAAGGAAATAGCAAAAGAACCTCACCCTATTGGTAGCTTAGAAAACAAGAAGGTAAAAAACTACCTCGAAAAAACGTTGCTAGATCTTGGTCTGGAAGTTGAAATTCAAACTGGATATACAAGATCATCATGGAAACCATCCTACCTGAAGATGGCATATGTAGAAAATGTAGTTGCTACCCTCCGAGGATCAGACCCCAGTGCAAAGAAAGTAATTATCTCCTGCCACTACGATAGTGTAATGGAAGGTCCTGGCGCCGCCGATGATGGTTATGCAGTAGCGTGTGCTATCGAAACTGTGAAACTTCTCAAGAAAGAAAATAGAAAAAGTGATATCATCCTACTCATTACGGATGGCGAGGAATATGGCCTTCTTGGAGCAAAATACTATGGAGAAAACAGTGACTTGTCGGAGATTGGAATCATGCTCAACTATGAAGCCCGAGGAAACGAAGGTCCCGGAATAGCATTCGAATTCTCAGATGATAATGCTTGGTTAATCGATGAAATGAGTAAAGCATACGAAAGACCAATTGCAAATTCTCTTTCCTATGAAGTATATAAAAGAATGGGTAATGGGTCTGATTTTACGATATTCAAACGGAAAGATATTCCTGGTATAAATCATGCATTTATAGATGGCTTTTCATACTACCACCATCCTCAGGACAACTTAGAGAATATAAGTAAAGAGAGTATCCAACATACTGGAGAAAACATGTACCTCGCTGCAAAACACTTCTCTAACTACGAATTCAAAGAAGAGAAAAAGAGAAATGCAAGCTTCTTTAACTTTTATGGAATATTTATAAATTATGGAGCTGATCTAGATTTGATTCTCTTTTCGTTGGCCATGTTGCTTGCCGTACTTCTGATGACACTCTACAAAAGAAAAAAACTGACAACAACAAAAGGATCTCTTATTGGCCTCCTTTGTATTTTTGGAACTCTAATTCTATCAAGTGCTATATGTTTTGGTTTGTCTTACTTGCTGAAGACAATGTACCCACAATACGCTACTTTCTATGCCAGTCATTACTATAATCATGAATGGTACTTATTGGCAGGAGTCGGGCTTACCTTAGTGATTTGTTGGACACTTGGGAAAACAATGGTAAATAAATATGGTGCTGAGAATCTCGGTGTAGCAATCGTCATTCTTCTCAATTTACTGTCATTGTTACTTTACGTAGAAGCACAGTCCGCTACTTATTTGATGATGTATCCATTGGCATTTATATCAATTGGACTTTTACTTCAGACTAAATTTCGATCTAAAGAAAAACCATGGATAAACTATTCAATTGGTATTATTACTTTGGCTGTTCTTATAGGTTTCTGGGCGATATTCTCCCATTCTATATACTTAGCATTTAGTCTTAACATCTTAGCGGCGGCTATTATTCCTACTGCATTATTTAGTTTTGCGAGCTATGCCCTCCTGCCTGACCTGTGGAAGGACTCTAAAGTTGTAGCCATATTTGGAGCAGGCTTATTCTTGTTCTCGATCGGTGCTGCACATTA
>CALKXE010000269.1 GCA_938003955.1 uncultured Saprospiraceae bacterium
TTTAGGTTCGTGTTATCATAATGCGTATACCTAATCTTTGGATACGCAATTTTGAGGATCTATCTTTAAGCGTATTAAAATTAAATAATGGAACCTCCCATATCAGTTACATGCGCAGTGATACTAAACGAATCTGACCAAATCCTAGCTGTACGACGAAGTGCTAATATGAGTATGCCACTCAAATGGGAATTTCCAGGAGGCAAGCTGAATGAGGACGAATCAGAAGTGGAATGTATTAAGCGAGAAATTAAAGAAGAGCTATGCATTGATATAAATGTAATGGTGCGACTTACAAACTCTATCTATAATTATGAAGCATTCTCAATCAAGTTGATCCCTTTTGTTTGTGAAATAATCAAAGGAAACATCAAATTAGTCGAGCACGACCAGATGCGTTGGATGGATAAAAAACAAATGTTGGAATTGGATTGGGCGGCTGCAGATATTCCCATAGTACACGAAGTTATGGAAGAGGATTTAAATGAACGACTAAGGCGTACAAGATGATAGAAGGTATATACGAACAATTAGTTTCTCAACTACTGAGAGAACACTTGAATGAGGATCAGTCATCTAAGTATGTTGTTCTCAAGAAAGAGGTGGATGAAGAGGAAGCGGTTTTAGTCTTGACGAGGTACGTTATGAACATCGTCAAGATCGCACTAAGTCTGATCAAAGGAAAAGATAAGCTAGAACAGCAAATAGATCTCTCTAATAAGATCATTAAATTACTGAGAGATGAGCTCCAATATTTTGAATTTGATGGTGACTTGGTTGATAAACAAGGGGAATTATTAGTAGGCGTTTTTAGCAAGATTGATTCGGATATTATTGATTTCAAAAAACACCTGAATGAAATAACGCCATATACACGTTTGTCTCAGAGTGAGTTGTTCACTGGAAGCAACGCTGGAGTTTCAATGGAAAGCGAAATCAAAAAAGAGATAGCGTCTGCCGATAAAGTCTATTTTTTAGTCTCATTTATCAAATGGACAGGGATTAGGATCTTCGAAAAAGAACTTAAAGCACTTACTAAAAGAGGTGGTGAACTGAAGATCATAACGACATCTTACATGGGGGCGACGGATGTGAAAGCGGTGGAGTTTTTGGCAAGTTTACCTTCTTCGCAAGTCAAGATATCTTACAACACCCAAAGTGAAAGATTACATGCTAAAGCTTATCTGTTTTTGCGAGATACTGGCTATCATACTGGCTATATTGGCTCTTCAAATATATCAAAGTCGGCATTGACTAAAGGCCTGGAGTGGAACATTAAAGTAACAACACAAGAAGTTGGGCATCTAATTGATAAATTTCAAAAAACTTTCAATACCTACTGGCAAGATTCGGAGTTTGAGACATATACATATGGAGAGGATAGAGCAAGATTACAAAAGGCTTTGAAAACTGAGACATCTTCTGGACAATGGACTGTTGCTAGTTTTTTTGATGTGAGACCGTACACATTTCAGCGGGAGATTCTAGATAAGTTGTCGTCAGAAAGAAATATACATGGTCGGTTCAGAAACCTGATAGTTGCCGCTACAGGAACGGGGAAGACTGTTATTTCTGCATTTGATTTTAAGCGATATCGAGAAGGTAATCCTGATGCCCGATTTCTTTTTGTAGCACATAGGAAAGAGATTCTCCAACAATCAATGATCAGTTATCGTGGAATACTAAGAGATAATAATTTTGGAGATTTGTGGGTCGATGGATTAGTTCCAGAAAGTTATAAACATGTTTTTGCATCAGTACAGACGCTGAATAATCAAATAGAAGAGCTCGACCTTTCTTCTGACTATTATGATTTTATTGTTATTGATGAAGTGCATCATATTGCAGCGAATAGCTATCGTCCTATTCTCAGTAAGTTTGACCCCAAGGTATTACTAGGTCTTACCGCCACTCCGGAGCGTAATGACCATGCGAATATACTCGAAGATTTTGATGGCCGAATTGCTGCCGAAATACGTTTACCAGAAGCACTGAATCGAAAATTGTTATGCCCATTTCAGTATTTTGGTGTTACTGACAATATTGATATAAGTAGGGTCTCTTGGCGTGCTGGTAAATATGTGGCTCAAGAATTGACTAAGGTTTATACAGAAAATGATCGAAGGGTTGGCGATATAATAAATGCCTTAGAAAAGTATCTGACAGATCACAGACAAGCCAAATCAATAGGGTTTTGCGTATCCAAAGATCATGCTCAATATATGGCAGAGAAGTTTGTTTTAGCTGGGCTAAAAGCGGATTATTTAGTCTCCAATGGAGTGTCAAGTGTAGAAAGGGAACTCAAGCGGTCAAGACTAAGAAGTGGCGAAATCAATTACTTATTTGTAGTCGATATCTTTAATGAAGGAGTTGATATCCCGGAGATTGATACGGTATTGTTTTTGAGACCCACAGAAAGTCTGACGGTATTCTTACAGCAATTGGGAAGAGGTCTGAGATTATCGGAAGGTAAGGAATGTCTAACAGTGTTGGATTTTGTTGGTAATAGTAGATCAGAGTATGACTACGAATCCAAGTTCCGTGCACTAGTAGGAAAGACCAATACTTCAGTGCAGAAAGAAGTAGAAAATGATTTCCCTCACTTACCACTCGGTTGCTCAATTGTGCTAGAGCGAAAAGTAAAGGATTATGTTATTTCCAATATTAAAAACGCTACTAATTTCTCATCAAGAAGACTGGTTCTTTTACTTCAGAATTTCAAATACCAGACTGATCTACCTTTGACATTAAGCAACTTTTCGGAGTTGTATGCTGTACCTCTTCAGATCATATATAAACGAGGGGGCTGGTCAAACCTCAAGTATCAAGCACAATTGATTGAAGCATACGATCAGTCCTCCGAAAAGAGGATCGTAAGTGGTATCTCAAAGAAATGGTTGTCTTCTAGTTCGTACTCTTATTTCAAGTTTGTAAATGATCTAGCAAGAAACAATTTTGATTTTGATCCAACGAATGTTACGAATATTGGAAGGTTGATGGCGATGATGCTTCACTACGATATTTGGCAATCGGTAGGAGAGTATAGTTCTCTAAAAGATAGCATGAAAGCCATAGGAAAAGATGCTACTCTAGTAGGCGAAATAATTGAAATGACGGACTATTTAATAGATCAGATATCATATCAAGAAAAGATAATCAGACTACCATATAGCCAACCATTGATGGTGCATTCTCGA
>CALKXE010000270.1 GCA_938003955.1 uncultured Saprospiraceae bacterium
TATGATGATTGGTTTTTACCTTCAATATCTGAATTAGATCAACTATATTATAATTTAAAATTAAATGGTTTTGGTAATTTTAATGATTACGGATTTTCCTCATACTGGAGTTCTAGCGAAGAAAACGACGATGATTTAACACCAGTGTGGGCAATAGATTTCTACGATGGTTCTTATCAACTAGGGGTAAGGGATTCTGATTGGTTTGCAGTTAGAGCAGTTCGGGCCTTTTAAGTAGTTTAGAATTTAACATCAATTTGCCTAAAACAATTCAAATACTATCTATTCTTGCCTTAAACCAATCAAAAAACTCCTTTTTCTTGCCTTTTGAAATAGGAATTAGATCTTCATTTTTCATCAATACATTCCCCCCATCTGACTTTAGTATTCTATCAATAAAATTAAAATGTACAATATGAGTATTATGAACCCTATAGAATACATCTGAAGAGAGAATAGCCTCTACATCTTTCATCGTTTTACTTATTGTATGTTTCGCACTGATTGTCACGATAGTACTATAGTTTTTATATGATTCTACTCGGATGATGTCTGTCTTTTTAATAACAATCCACCCTTCTTGTGTACTAAGAGATAGCCAATTCCCTTTTGACTTATTGCTTTTTGACTTGATGTTTTTTTCTACTCGCCTTAGTGCTTCTTCAATCTCATCAGGGTCTAGTGGCTTCAATAGATAGTGCAGAGCTCCTCGTTTAAATGCTTGGACTGCGTATTGGTCATGTGCTGTCACAAATATAATTTCGCCTTCGTAATGAGGGACCATATCAAGCATCTCTATTCCACTTACACCAGGCATTTGCACATCTAAAAACATCAGGTCTGGTTGCTCATCAATGATAAGCTTTACCCCTTCAATAGCATTTTTAGCCTGACCTACTATAGTAATCTTCTCAGATACCATCTCGACCATCATTCTGGTAGTCTCTCGGCTATGTGTTTCATCATCTATAATAATTGCTCGTATCATATGGTCTATTATTCGGTAATATTTATGATGACTAATGTACCTGTTTCGTTCTTAGTACTATCCGTAACAGACAAATCATAGTGTAGCGTTTCATTCTTATTCATCAACGCAAATCTCTCTTTTATAATATTCAGTCCGTATGATTTAGTCTTATTCAGTTCATTATCAATTGCATATTGAGATTTACTTTTCAGTCCTACCCCATTGTCTTCTATTTTAATTTGATATCCGTTTGATATTTTCTGAATCGATATTTCTAAGATTTTAAGATCATTTTGTGAAGCTAATAATCCGTGCCAAAAAGCATTTTCAACGATTGGCTGGATTACAAATGGCGGTATTTTTACTTTTTCCCAATTTGACTCATCATCATAGCTGGAGATAAATGTAAATGAATCATCAAATCTCAGCTGCTCCAATTGAATAAATAATTCTGTAAGTTCGATTTCATCTTTAAGATCCACTAGAGCCTGTTCTCCATGATGCAAAGTCGTCCGTAGAAGTCGAGCAAATTTAGTGATGTATTTTAAGCCCTTTTCTTTTTGATCCTTCATGAAAAGATACCGGATAGAGTTGAGGCTATTAAATATAAAATGAGGGTTCATCTGGGATTTCAGAATCATTGTTTCCAATTGTGCAAATCGCTTATCTACTTCCAGTGCTCTTTGTTTTCTCTTGATAATTGAATTAACAATCAACCAACTGATTGCTAGCAAACCAAAACCTACAAATAACTTAAACCATACCGTTTGATACCATGCAGGCTGCACAATCACTCCTATTGATGTCGTATTTCCCCAATTTTCATCCTCTGTCTTCACTCTTACTTGAAATTGATATTCACCAGGCTGCACATTTGTATATCCTGTTTTTTTATCCCCTTTATCATTGATCCATTTTTCATCAATTCCCCAAAGTTTATATTGGTATTTTTCCAGATGTGGATCGAAGTAATTTATGGACCCAAACGTAAAAGAAAAGAAGTTTTGATCATGCGGAAGCACTATTCTATCCCTATTATGCAAAAGAGAATCGTTATTCTCTCCATAGAGCTCAAATCCAGTAATTAAGGGAAAAGGACTTTCCTTTTTGAAATCAATTAAACTATCAATATCTACTTTATAATATCCGCTATTGTGTCCTGCATATAAAGTTCTGTCATTAATATCAAGGCAATACGTGGATCCTAAAATACCAAACTCTATTCCAAAATTCTTGACCTCTAACGTTTGTGAATTCATCCATGATAATCCATCACCAGTAGCTATCCATAGATTATTATTAGCGTCTTTTTTTATGTCATTTATTCTATTCGACCTTAGACCATTTTCATTGTTTAAGTGATTTATTATTCGTTCTTCCTTCTTATTCCATTGTACTAACCCATTAGAAGATGTACCAATCCAAACCTCTCCAATATCGGTCTGAGCTAATGCATTGATAGTTCTAATCTTGACATCATGTTCAGCTCCTACTTCTTTAGACAAATAATTCCTAGTTGTATTATTAGCTTTATCAAAAACAGTCCATCCTTGCTCAGTTGCTATCCAGATATCACCTTCG
>CALKXE010000271.1 GCA_938003955.1 uncultured Saprospiraceae bacterium
TGCCCATGCCCTAGCCCTGCAACCCAATCCATACCAGATCTATGTAATATTGGTACATACAATTTGGAGAATGCAGAGCTAACTACAGACCCTGGGTCTTGGTCGGTCACATCTGGTCCAGTTGGACAGGATATCGCTGGACTAATTTCAGATAAAATATTTATGGTCGCTGGAATCTTTCCTGGTTTGTATATTGTAAGATTCACATTGGACAATCCTGGCGGTGGTGTATGTGACACATTCTCTGAGCAAACAATAACGGTAATCGGGCAAGAGCAAATATCAGCAGTAGGAACGGGTCAATTATGCAATGTAGAAGATCAAGAGTTTCCCACTTCAATTGATCTATATAGTCTGATAAATGTAGATAATAGTCATGGTGGAACTTGGACACAAACGGGCACTGAGACAATGCTCCCCATTACTGATGGATCTATAATATCAAGTTCTGGTGTTACGGTTTTTCCACAAGCAATTACATTTGAATATACCTCACTTTACACAGGAGGCCCATGCCCCCCTACAGTGACAGAAGTATTGGTTAATATTTTCGATTGTACCTGCCCTGTGATTCTTATTTCAACAGCAGAACTATGCAATGACGGCTCAGTTTTGGACCTTAACTCACTTCTTACTAATGATGACAATCTTCCAGGCACTTGGTCTACAGACGGCAACCTAGTAGGAATGAGCATATTCGACCCAAGCGGTCTACTGCCTGGTTTATATGATATTAGTTTTACTTTGGATTCTAACACTGGGCCAGATTGTCCACTCGTATTCTCCAATACTATAATTGTAAAAAGTAAACCTACAGCAGAAATAAATCAAGGATCTTACCCCTGTAATTTTGATACTGGAAATGGTCCAACTGCTATTAATTTATATGATTGGTTATTACCAGGATACACTTTAGGTTCTTGGTCTCAAATCGGAGGAAATACGTTACAACTGCCAGATGATGGTAATAATATGGCAATTGTAGATTTTACGGGTCAAAATATTGGGGATCAATTCACCTATATATTTACTACAGAGGGAGCGCAGTCCCCTTGTCCAAATATATCAGTAGAAGTAATAATCATTGTGATCGATTGCAATTGTCCTTCAATAGAATTATCAGATCCAGCACCTATTTATAATGATCTGGGAGTATTAGATATGTGCAGTCTTATCGGAGTTTCTGATCCAGGCACGTTTACAGCGTTCAATCAAGCCGGAGATGACGCATCGACCAATATTAATGATACAGGATGTATATTCGATGCAACTGGTATCCAAGCGGGCTCATACTCAATTGTATATACTTTGAATTTTCCAGTATCCGGTAATTGTGTACAAGCTGACACTGTATTGCTTGAAGTCTTACAATTTGTTTCTACTAATTCTGTCACAAGAGAAAACATTAAAATCTACCCTAACCCAACAGTTAATAAATTGAATATCAAAAGTGATTACACAATTACTTCACTTAACCTCTACACGACAACAGGCAGAAGCATTTATCAATCACAATATCACAATGTCAATAATGTGGAACTCGACATGAGCACATACGCATCAGGTCTCTACCTATTACAAATAAAAACAGAAAAAGGCAGATGGGTTGAGAAAGTGGTGAGAAGGTAGTTATCTTTTCACTTTAATGTGTTTCATATTTAAATCAAACTTAATAAACTTATTGCTATGCAATTAAATAAAATTTCAGGTATTGCACTTATTTTCTTTTTTGCAATGTTCACTCTCGATTTGAGTGCTCATTTTGCAGTGTCACCTTGTGATGATCCTGATAATGTCACTGACTTTATCAATCCTCCTGCCGATATAACTTTAACCTGTGAAGAATTGGCGACCACTATACCTGAAACTCTGAGCTATTTTAATAATCAATCTGGAGCTTGTGAAATCAGTGGGTCGGTATCAGCGACTGTAACAGGTGCTCAAAACTCTTGTGGCGGTCTAGTAACTTACAATTGGGAATTCACAGACGAATGTGGCAGATTTATATCGCATACTCAAGTAGTAACAGTCGAACCTGTTTCGATAGCTGCTTTTGTAAATCCCCCTGCAGAGGGATCCATTAACTGTGATGAAATAGAAACATTTTCTTCTGCTGCATTAATCTATACGAATGGAAGTAATGGAGCATGTTTGATTGAGGGGACAGCAGAGGCAGTGGCTGATGGCACTTTCGATATTTGTGGAAGTTCTGTTATCTATACATGGGAATTCACAGACGAATGTGGTAGATTAATATCTCATGCTCAAAAGGTAACGGTCGAACCTATTTTGGAAGCTGCTTTTATAGATCCCCCCGCTGATATATCCATTAGTTGTAATGAAATAGCAACTTTTGCGCCCAGTACATTAACCTATACGAATGGAAGTAATGAACCTTGCTTGATTGAAGGAGCAGTAGAAGCAGTAGCTGATGGCACTTTCGATATTTGTGGAAGTTCTATAATCTACACATGGGAATTTGAAGATGATTGTAGTCTTACAATCTTGCATAGTCAGACGGTTAATTTATCTCCTGTACCTGAAGCTTCATTCTTAAATCCACCTGGCCCTATAACAATAACATGCGAAGAATGGTCGACTTTTATACCTGCAACTTTAGGTTATTCTAATAATCAAGATGGTGCTTGCGAAATTAGTGGATCTATATCAGCAGTTTCTAATGACCCTCTAGAACCATGTGGAAATGATATAATTTATAGTTGGGAGATCACAGACCTATGTGGTAGAGTTATCACATATAATCAAGTGGTAACTGTCGAAACTGTACTTGCTACTAATTCGATCACTAAAGACAATATCAAGGTATATCCGAACCCAACGAGTCACATGTTGAATATAAAAAGTGATTATCAGATTACTTCATTAAACTTATACACAACTACCGGGAATAGTCTTCATAGATCACAAGGAATTAAAGCAAATAATATGGAAATCGATCTATCTACTTACCCATTAGGCTTATACTTATTACACGTGGAAACTGAGAAAGGCGGCTGGATTGAAAAAGTAGTAAAGAGATAGCTAAAAGAATAAATTATGGACATAGAGAAATTAAAATACCCAATAGGTAAATATTCTCCAGGAGAAATCAAATTTGACGAAATAGAAAAATGGATTGAAGATATAGCCAATTTGCCAACTAAACTGTCAGAAATACTGAAGGCTTTGGATCAAAAAGCGTTGAGTTATACTTACAGACCAGAAGGATGGAGTATCAGACAGTTGGTTCATCACTTGGCAGATAGTCATATGAATGCTTTTATGAGATTCAAATTAGCGCTGACAGAAGATAATCCTACAATAAAACCATACCTAGAAGCCAAATGGGCGACTATGCATGATGTCAATGAGGTGCCTATCGAGTCAAGTCTATTGATATTACAAGGTGTGCACACTAGATTAGCGTCTCTACTTCGAGATATGTCTGTCCAAGAATTTAGCAGAACATATACGCATCCTGAGCATGGTAAGTCTTTTGATTTGGCGTATACATTAGGTATGTATTCATGGCATGGGAGGCATCATATGGCTCATATAAAGGGTGCGTTGGGGTTTGGGAAAGTGGATTGGGAATAATGGATAAAATTATTTAGGATGTTCAGAGGATCTGAATACTCCTCTTTTATCGTACTTCTTAATTATAAATTTACACATCATTCCATGATGATTTTACGTAAAGTGGTGCAATGCTTTTCAAACTAACCTTCCGCTCGCCGCTGGGCTTTCATTTTTTTCATTGCCAAAAAAACGAAACAAAAAACGCTAGACCGTACTCTGTGCTTAACGCATTTTAAATTCCTATTTGCCTAAAACCAAAAAACTCGCCGCTCCTGGCGGCTCAAACAGTTTTGATTTTTTAACGTCAAATAGCAATCCAAAATACTACACAGACTAATGCCGTTTTTACTTTGTGCAACCAATTAACTTTTTATACCAAATTAATAGTATTTTGAAAATTTGTTTACATCTGAATTCTTCGGAAATGAATTTTAAACTAAAGGGCTTATTTTTCGGCCAAATGAATTTGGCTTTCCATTATTTCAACTCACTAATCGCCAAGAACGCCATCAAACCCATTCCGATTTCGAGTGCTTGTTCATCGATATCGAAGGTAGGAGTATGCACAGCAGATGTGATTCCTTTTTCTACATTTCCCGTTCCCAATCTATAGAAACATGCATCGGCTTGCTGAGAATAATATGAGAAATCCTCGGCTGTTAATCGGATCGGTAGTTCTACCACATTTTCTTCACCCATGTATTCTATCATATGCGCATGGGTTCTGGCAGTGAGTAATGGTTCGTTGACCAGGCATGGATATCCAACCATAATATCAACATCGCAGGTTCCGCCCATACTTTCGGCAGTCTTCTCGGCTATTCTTACGATTTGCTTGTGAGCCTCCATTCTCCATGCCTCATTCATGGTACGGAATGTGCCTTCTATTTTCACCTCATCGGGGATGATATTGGTCGCTCCACCTACACTATTGATCTTACCAAATGATAGTACGGCAGGTATATTAGGATTTGTATTTCTAGCGACTACATCTTGAAGTGCTGTCAATATCCGAGCACTCATCAAGACTGTATCTACACAATTATGTGGGAGCGCTCCGTGCCCTCCTTTTCCTTTGACGGTCAATCTGATCTCATCTGCAGATGCCATATACATACCAGATCTATAACCGACCTTTCCTACAGCCAATGGTGGATGTACATGTTGACCTAGTACTGATGTTGGTTTAGGATTCTCCAAGACACCTTCTTTGATCATGATGCTTGCACCCCCAGGCAATTGTTCTTCACCAGGCTGAAAGATGCATTTGATCGTACCACCGAAGTCAGATTTCAAGTCATTCAATATGTGGATAGCTCCCAAAAGGCAGCTTGTATGTACATCATGACCACATGCATGCATGACCCCATTATTCTGGGATTTATAGTCTACCTTATTCTCTTCTATGATCGGCAATGCATCTATATCAGCACGCAACATTATGACTTTATCAGACGGTTGATCCCCTTTTATAATCGCAACTATGCCGTGCTCACACCAGCCATCCGTATATTCTATATTCAGATCCTCGAGGATGGATGAGATATATTTTCCAGTATTGATTTCTTGGAATGACAGCTCAGGATTCATATGTAGATGCCGTCTGATCTTCTGAATTTTCTCAAAATATTGAGATGCATGTTCCTTTATCTTAGTACTTATCATTTCGAATGATTTTAAGGTCAAGCTAACTTGCTCAAGTTTTTTAGAAGCATTTCCAGATCTTTCCACACAGAATAATCTCGGGCATAATGCATATTAGATGTATGGTTCTCTCCCTCCCCAGCAATATCAATCACGCTATCGAAAATAAGAGGTAGGTTTTGATAGTCTTCCCTATCGCCTTTGTATCCTACCCAAGTTTTCACACCAAAAATAACCTGAAATATATTCTTCAATAATCCCACAATTGCAAATCGATTTACAAACATTAAAATAGGCATACTCACAAGCAGAATAAGTCCAAAACTAAAATCAAATATTCTTTTTATATGCTGAGAATAACCATCGGCAAGGTTGTATTTGATATTTACATTATAGAGTTCTCCTGTCGTATTTTTAGAATTACTCCCAAGGATTGATAAGCTATCATCTCCCGCTATTTTGTAGGACAGTCGAGTGTCTAAGTGCACCATCTGCTTCATGATTTCTTTCATTGACAGATTATCAGAACTGAAGATTATTTCGTCGGCTTTGAGTACTTTACTGAGCGGTTTTATTTGACTGATATCATTCAGGTAATCTAAACTTTTCTCTGCACCAGATCGAGGATTTACAATACCAAGTATATTTGACTTCACATCCGCCTTTTCGAGCGATTTTATAATTGTCGCAGCTACTTTTTTATCCGCTACTATCAATATATTCTTTTGTCTTTCTGAATCCGTATTCCTATTGAGTAACAAAGAAGATAGAGATGTAATTACAAAACTAATAATCAGCCCTGCCAATATGATGACTCTACTGCTCCGATATTCATCGGGTAATAACGCATATAACACCAAAATAGTAGCTAAACCAGACAATACACCAACCAATCTCTTCTGCCATTTAGGTTTCTGGTAGTATCCAACAAACCAAAGTACAAATGCCCATATCAAGGCATAAAATACGATGTTCCATTCCAGGTTACTCTTGTCATAATATGCTGAGTCTCCGAAGTATTGAGAAGCCCACAATTTAGAAAAACCAAATAATGCTGCTCCAATCAATCCTGCATCAATCAACGGCCATAGGATGGTCATCAAAATTCTCTTCAGTCCACTGATTCCGGCTCTGAGAGCAATACCTAATTTGAGAAATCTGGAAAACAGCTTACCCGCTCCGCCAGTATAATGTTTCTCTACATAAAGTCCCATCGCACCATAGAAAGTCTTCACATAATTAAGGCTCGCTTTTTTAGTGCTCTCCCCTTTGAAGTGAATGATCGTAGTGTCCGGTACATAGTGAATCTCAAATCCGCCTTCTATAATCCTCCGACTCCAATCTATATCCTCTCCATACATGAAGAATCGTTCATCGAACATTCCTACTTTATCAATAGCCGATTTACTGACAAACATGAACGCTCCACAAAGCACCTTGATAGAATGTGTTTTATCCTCATCCAAATGACCTAGAGCATAACCATTAAATAGCTTGGACTTGGGAAACATACCAGCCAGCCCCGATAATTTAGCTAGAGAATTCCATACCGTAGGCAAATCTCTTTTTGATTCTGGCAAAAAATTACCAGCTCCATCGATCATTTTTACGCCTACTGCACCAACGTTGTGATTTGCTATCATATAATTGAAGCAAATTTGTAGTGTATCTTCTTGAACGACTGTATCAGGGTTCAGAATAAGAACATAGTCTCCTTTTGCAGTTTTTATTGCTTGATTATTCGCTGTAGAAAAACCTACATTATCTTTATTGGCGATCAAGTGTACATCAGGAAATGAACTTCTAATCATATCGACTGATCCATCGATGGATGCATTATCGACTACATGTATATCATAAGTGACTCCATCTACCTTCGAGGCATATACAGACTCGATAGTCCGCTTAATAAAGTGGCGAACGTTATAGTTGACGATTATGATGCTGATATCTACTTTCATGCAGGACTTAGTAATCTGAGTTATATGGTACTCGGGAGACTATCGATCTGCCAAGCGTAAGTTCGTCAGCATATTCTAGTTCTCCACCAAATGATACACCTCTAGCGATGGTACTGATCACGATATTGTATGGTTCCAACATTTTCGAAAGATAATAAATAGTTGTATCACCCTCTATCGTAGGACTAATAGCCATTATCAATTCTGATGGTTTGGTTTGTTCTACCCTTAGTTTGAGTGCATCTATATTAAGATCTCCAGGCCCTATCCCATCCATAGGAGAGATTACGCCTCCGAGCACATGATACTGACCGTTAAATTGAGTAGTCTCTTCGATTGCCATTACATCTCTTACAGATTCTACCACACAGATTAGTGATTTATTTCGATGTGGTTCTTTACAAATTTCGCATGTGGATTCATCAGAAATATTGTAGCAGATCTGGCAATAGTTTATTTTCGTTTCTAAATCTACCAATGCCGAAGCTATCTTCGTCGTCTTTGACGTATCGTCCTTGATCAAATGAAGTGCTAGTCTCAACGCAGTCTTTCTCCCTACACTAGGTAAGGCAGCGAGTGCTTCTACAGCATTTTCAAGAGTCTTTGACGAAAATTTCATGGTTATAAATTTACAAGTGCGAAATTAGTATTTTTTGAATGGATTCTGAAAAGGATATGTTGATGTTGATTTTATCACACTGAATTTTAATACAAATACAATGATACATCGCAGAAAACAACCTTGTACATCGGTTAAAAATTAATTCAAAAAACGAAAAACCGTTCTTATTATCCCGTATTTAACTTTTTTTGGCAATAAATTTGAACAACATAGTATTTGTTTCCCTTAGAAGTTGAGGATTAAATTCTAAATACTAAATTTGACTTCTGATAAAAAATCGAAAAGAGAATTATGGCTGAGATTATAAGAATGCCAAGGCTGAGTGATACCATGGAAGAGGGTAACATTGTAGGTTGGCTCAAAAGTGTAGGTGATCAAGTAGAACCTGGTGATGTCCTTGCTGAAGTAGAAACTGATAAGGCAACTATGGAACTAGAAAGTTTCCAAAGTGGTACTTTATTGTATATAGGACAGAAAGAAGGGAATGTGCCAGTTGATGGTATCATAGCTATCATTGGCGATAAAGGTGAAGACTACGAAGCACAGCTCAAGGAGGCACAAGCAAGTGGTGGACCATCAGCTGCAAAAGAAGAAGTGAAGGAAACACCAGCTGCTCCTGTACCTGTAGCGGCAACACCAGCACCCGCTAAATCGGCTCCAGCGCCAGTAGCTGCACCTGTGCAATCAGAAGGAGGAAGAGTAAAAGCTTCTCCTCTTGCCAAATCAATGGCGTCTGATGCAGGTCTTAAAATAGAATCTATCCCTGGGTCTGGCGAAGGCGGAAGAATCATAAAAAAAGATGTAGAAGAATATATCGCTAGTGGAGGTGCTAAAGCTGCTCCTGCAGCCGGAAGTTCTGCACCTATGATATCACTTGATAATGATGTACAGTATGGTGATGTTCCTGTAACTCAAATGAGAAAGGTAATCGCTAGAAGATTGGGCGAGAGTAAATTTACAGCTCCTCACTTTTACTTGACTGTAGAGATCAATATGGATGCTGCAACAGCGGCTAGAAACGATCTTAAGAAAAATGACATCCGAGTTTCTTTCAATGATTTTGTTGTGAAGGCATCAGCAATGGCATTGAAAAAACATCCATCTATCAATAGTAGTTGGCATGGAGATAAGATAACTGTACACCCACATGTAAATATTGGTGTAGCCGTAGCAGTACCTGATGGGTTATTAGTTCCTGTTATCAACAATGCTGATCAAAAATCAATGACTTACATCAATCAAGAAGTAAGAACATTGGCTGGAAAAGCAAAAGATAAAAAACTACAACCTGCAGAAATGAGTGGAAATACCTTCACGATTTCTAATTTAGGTATGTTTGGAATAGAAGAATTCACAGCGATCATCAACGGTCCTGATTCTTGTATTCTAGCAGTAGGATCTATCGTACAGAAACCGATCGTAAAAGATGGGCAGATCGTAATCGGTAATATGATGAAAGTAACACTAAGTTGTGATCACCGAACAGTAGATGGTGCATCAGGAGCTATGTTCTTACAGACACTAAGAGGAATGTTAGAGAATCCAGTGAGAATGTTGGTTTAATAGAGAGACAAGTACATCTTGAGAAATTAAGATCTTAAATAGATATAATAAAGCCGCTTCATTTAGTTATGAAGCGGCTTTTCTGTTTACTTAAAAATATAACTGATATAAAGTTTAACGAACTTTTTTGAGTGTTAATCGTATGTTTTAGGTGCTTTGTTATACAAACAGTATTTTACTATCGAATACACCAATAAACATTCAATGTATAAAATCGCAGACCAGTCACACTCTAAGCAAGATATATTTCTATTATTAGCAAAACTATTTGAAAGGGCTTCCTACTTCGGTCTTCGCGCAATTCTAGTTTTGAGTTTAATAGATGAAGCTATAGCATTGCCTAAGGATGAAGCTTTACAACATTACGCATTATTCACATCAGGAATGTTACTTTTTGGGATAATTGGCGCATTGTTAGGTGATCTATTAATAGGTAATAAAAAAGCTCTTCTTATTGGTGGAGTATTGCAAACCATTGGAGCATTTATTTTAAGTATACCCACTACATTTACTCTTTACATAGGTCTTGGTCTTGTAATTATCGGTGGAGGACTTTTTACTCCTAACCTATTTTCAAGTTTTGGAAAATCATACCTCAATAGAGATAAGCTATTAGATTCAGCATTTTCTATCTATTACTTAGCTATTAATCTAGGTGCGGCACTAGGCATTTTTATAATTGGAATAATAGGGGAAAAGTATGGCTGGAGTTTTGGATTCATTTTATCAGGGCTACTTATGCTCGTTTCTTTGATACTAACTCTCTTCCATAAAGAATCGCAACAAATTGCTACTAAAATTATTAAAAAAACCTATGATAAAGCTTTAATAAACATAATTGTTGCCTTTGTAGCTTTAGGACTTTTTTGGCTCATAAATGATGTTGTCTCTCACAAGAATATGGTCGTTAACTATTCATATTCTGAAAGTTTAAATAACCCATATATGGGATTTTGGTTTACAATTAATTCTTATTTAATGTTGCCCGTTAGTTTAATATGTTTCTCAATATGGGCCTACTTTTATAGCAATTCATATATCAAATTATGTATTGGTTTTCTTTTTGGTGCGCTTTCATATGGCTTATTATATTTTATTCCCGAAATACCTTTAGAGCAGCACGTAGTTGTATACTTAGCTTCAATATTATTATTTGTCATTTCCGAAGCATTCATCCAACCAGTTGTTTATTCAATAATAACCCGTTATGCCAATCCTAAATACTTGGCAATAATAGTGACCTTATTCTCCATCATGAATAAGGCGTTCTTCTATTTTAATGGTGTATTTAATGATTACATATTCTCAAATTCATTCAATTCTATTTTGTATAGCATGTTTGGAATGATATTTATCGGACTAGTATTATTAGTATTTGTAAAGAATGATAATAAAGATCGAAATTTCAAAATCTTGGATTCTTAGTAAAAAACTCCTAAATTTTGACTAACCCGCCGCAAGCGGATGACGCAGATTTATAGGATGAATTTGACATTACTAGTCTTGTGATCACATTCACTATTATATTATACACCAAAACCGCACACCAAAACGTTAGGTAATTGAATCATAGCATTAACCAAACTACACGCCAATGCGACACTTTACGTATTTATCCGCTTTTCTATTCTTTTTTATTTCTAGTACTATAATTGGTCAAACCCAATTAAGCAAGATCATCTACTTTGATTTTGATGACGATAAAATAAGTCTAGAGAACAAATCAGAATTACTAAATTTCAAAATAGAATTGGCCTCTTACAACGAAAGTCATATTAAAATTATCGGGCATGCCGATCAAGATGGGTCAGATGATTACAATATGGCATTATCTAAAAAAAGAGCAGAATCTGTAAGAGAGTTTATCGCAACAAATAAATTCCCTAGTACAGAAGTATCCGTAAATTATTTGGGAGAATCAGATCTAGTCATTCCAAATTCTGACGCAAGGGCTAAACAAAGGAATAGAAGAGTAGCAATAATTGCGGAAGTTTATAAGTATGAAACTGTCGCAGAGATGGTTACTCAATTAATTCCAAATAATGATCAAGTTAAAAATGTCAATCAAAAAAGTGAATCTACGTTTAAACTAAACAGAGGAACAGTAGTAAAGATTCCTGCAAATGCATTCTGCCAAGCAGATGGCAGTCCTTTAACAAATGACAATGTAGAAATGGTATTCAAAGAAGCTTTTGATTTTGCAGAAATGGTTGATGAAAACCTATTTACTCAAACGAAAGATCAAATACTCGAGACTGGAGGCATGATATATATGGTGGCTAGTCAGAACGGTAAAGAGTTAAAACTACAAGATGGAAAAAGAATTGAGTTAACCTTTCCCAAACAAAAATTTAAGGATGGGATGGAAGTATTTACTGGTGTAAATGACGAAAATGGTATCATTTGGGACGAAACTGGAGAAGAAGTTACAAGTGAAAAAGAAGAATTTTTCATACAAATAGATCTGTCAGCAATGTTTGATGTTAATCTTGAAACCCCCGACATGTCAGATCTGGATCTAGCCCCGATGCCTAAGTATCCACATCCCAAAAGAATCGCTTATACTCCATATAGAAAGCACTATACTGAAGAGAAATATAATGAAGTATATAAGATGTATGAAGATGTCATGGCAGCTCATTATAAAGACGAAGAAGATAGACCTGAAAGACTAAAAAAGTGGAATGACGAAGTTTATAGAAGGAAAATAATTTTATATGAACATGAGAAGAAGTTCGTAAGAACAAAACTAACAAATCAATTGGAAGCTGCTTTATCCAGAATTAAAGAAAAACAGTATGCAATTTCTAATGATAAATTAGTGGGGAGTCTTTTGGCATTTCTAGATAAGGACGCAGGAAGAATTAGCTATAATGAAACTTATTACAGAAATATAGTTTTCGAAGGCTCAATAAGAGAGGTATTAAAATATACTGAATTTGAGTTTCCTGATTTTAAGAATTTCTCCGTCCATGCATTTTTTCCTGAATTTTGTTCGATTTTGTATAGACTTCAACAAGACGTTTTAACTGAAAAATATAGCATGGGATATGTAGATGAAAATATTTTTGCCAATTATGTTGTCAGCACTAGTAATTTGGGTTGGATAAACTGTGATAGATTTATTGACATTCCAGATAGTGAGAAAATGGACTTTGCAGTTGCTGATTTTGCTGAGGGCCAAAAGTTCTATCTTATGTTTAAAAACATAAAATCACTAATTAGTCCAATAGTCAAAGAAAATAAAATAGTATTCACCGATATACCAAAAGGAGAAGACGTTAAAATTATTGGTCTTGGTATCAAAAATAATGAAGCCTATATCGCAACTCAAGATATTACTATCGGATCAGGAGAGGCAATTGCGCTCTCCTATGAAAAGAAAGGTATAAAGGAATTAAGAGAGGTATTGACAGAGATCTAGATCTTCACTACAATTAACATTTCCTATTATGTATAAATACTTGAACTAAAACTATCAAGAAATTTGATTTTAACTGATAAAGTGCAGATCAAAGAATGAAGACTAACAAATATAAGGAAGAAGTAAAGGATAATTTTATATCCGAATGATAAAATAGCCAGCTCACAGATCGCAAGCACTCAATGATTTTTCTTTGGTGCTTTGATCCGTGATCATTGAATGAGGCTCCAGCGAAGACCCCGATAAACGCGGGACTTCGTTGAGCAAACTGTCCAACAATAAAATCATTTAAAGGACTAACATCATAATTCTAAAACTCCATCTCAACCACTGCCTTAGCTACCTTACCACCCAACTGAGGCCCTAACTTCTCCATCTTTACCTTTCCTCCTGTGACATTAGAGAATTCATCTTTGAATCTTGTGATGATATTAAACACCACTGTTTCAAGTAATTTCTGTGTCTTATTCATCTCAGCTTCACACACTTTGAATAGCTTTTCATAATTCACTGTATCTCCTATATTATCATCATTGCTGTCAAAAGTTTTTAGCTCTACTTCTGCGTCGATGATAAATGTATTTCCAGTTTTTCTCTCCTCTTCATAATATCCATGATAAGCATGAAATTCTGCACCTTTTATTGCTACTGTTGTTTTCATCGTATTGTCTTTTTATAAATGATTTTGCTAAGATTGAAGAATATTATCGAACTGTGAAGAAACTGAGACGTTAATATTGTAATTCATTCGTCAGATATGAGTAAATATTCTCAATTACGTTCACACTCCAAATTTAATATCTATACCTTTGTGGCGTTATTTGTTGACAAACCTAACCAAATTTTAAATTATGGAAACCGTAGCAACGAGTGCACCAGCACATATGGTAAATGCCTCAAAAGTAGATAAGTACGAACATCATGATTATTATGATGTAGATGGACTACTATCAGAAGATCACATACTAGCTAGAGATGCAGTACGTGCTTGGGTCAAAAAAGAAGTGAGCCCCATTATAGAACAATATTCTGAGAAAGCGGAATGTCCACTTTTTTTATTCAAGCAATTAGGAGAGATAGGAGCCTTCGGACCAAGCCTTCCAGAGAAATATGGATGTGGTGGTATGGATGAGATCGCCTATGGTGTGATCATGCAAGAACTTGAGAGATGTGATTCTGGATTAAGATCTATGGCATCAGTACAAGGTTCACTTGTAATGTACCCAATCTACAGATTCGGATCAGAAGAACAAAAAATGAAGTACCTTCCAAAACTCGCTACTGGTGAGATGATTGGTTGTTTCGGATTGACCGAGCCTGATCATGGATCTGATCCAGGAGGTATGACTACACACTTCACAGAAGATGGTGACGACATCATCCTTAATGGAGCTAAGATGTGGATCACAAATAGTCCTGTAGCTGATGTCGCTGTAGTATGGGCAAAAAACCCAGAAGGAAAAATCAAAGGTGTAATCGTTGAGAAAGGAATGAAAGGATTCTCTGCGCCAGAGATTCATGGTAAATTATCATTAAGAGCTAGTATCACAGGAGAATTAGTATTCGAAGATGTAAGAATCCCAAAATCAAATATTCTTCCAGAAGTGACAGGTCTTAAAGGTCCTCTATCATGCCTATCGAAAGCAAGATATGGAATAGCATGGGGCGCGATCGGAGCAGCATTAGATTGTTATGATTCTGCATTGAGGTATAGTAAAGAAAGAGTGCAGTTCGGTAAACCAATCGGTGGATTCCAATTGACTCAGAAAAAACTAGCTGAGATGATTACTGAGATAACAAAAGCTCAATTATTAGCATGGAGATTAGGTTCTCTTGCCAATGAAGGCAAAGCAACTCCTTCACAGATATCAATGGCAAAAAGAAACAATGTACACATGGCTTTAGAAATTGCTAGAGAGGCACGTCAGATACATGGTGGTATGGGAATTACGAATGAATACCCAATCATGAGACATATGATGAATCTTGAAACTGTATTGACTTATGAAGGTACACATGACATCCACTTGTTGATTACAGGAATGGATGTAACTGGAATAAATGCATTTAAATAAAACTGTTTGATTCGTTGAATCGATTGATTTGGTGGATTTGGTGGATTTGTTTTATGGTGTTGACTTTAGGTCTAAAGCCATCATGAAATAGAATATATTGATAGAAAGGTCGGATCTCTTAAAAAGGGGTTCGACCTTTTTAAGTACATTTTTACATTGGTTAATTTAGATGAGGACGCACAGGCTGATTCCAAATTTATAAAAAAGCCTTTTTAGTTAATCGACAATTCTTTGATATCCAAAAATGTTCCTCTATAAATCTAACTACTGAAAAGATCGTCGATAAAACGAATTTATTATCCTATTAACTATTACACTCATTCCATATTTTTTCCTGTCCTTGATTATTAGAAATAAATGTATTAACCCAGCTACATATCCTATCTGAGTAGTAAAATAGAAAAGAAGAATTAGCAAAAAAATAAAAATTCTATTTATTTCAATCATGGCTTATTTGTTTATTGGAGGTAATAATATCAATTGAGTTCATATGAAGTCGAAATGATGTATTGGCTTAGTTGAAGCTAGTCCTCCATTGTGTAGATCGTATCAACTATTCCAGCGTCCATTCTAAGTACTGTTTGCATTGGATATATCGGATTAAAATTAGTCCTATAATAATATCTATCTTTTTGTATGTAATCAGGTCGTCCTAAAACACTTGTTACTTGATCAGTACTCATACCGATTTCTATCTTTTCAAGATTCTTCTTAGTATTCTTTGCTTTTGAATATTTAAAGATGCCCATGAATAAATATACTGCGACAATTGTGAGAAAGCAATATTTTAACCATCTGACACCCAATTTCAATATGTATAGATTCATTTATACTATTCTTACTTTAAAGACTGAAAGATATTTAAATCTATTAAAAATTTAGATTATTTGAAATAATACAAAGTTCAGTCCCATCGTTACAGGCTTTATTATGCCATTTTGCGCATATTTATCGTTAAGCATCAGACTTTTTCTATAAATTATTCCTTAACAATTCGCCACTATCATTAAAAGGAATATTTTTGCATCGCTTAATAAAGTACAATGGAAGGTAGATTCTAGCGAAATATCTTAATTTAGCGAATTGATGACAAATCATTTTTGATAAAAATCATTTTATGAGAAGAGTAGTAATCACAGGAATAGGTGCACTTACACCGATTGGTAATACATATCCAGAATATGTAGAAGGTCTAAAAAATGGCGTAAGTGGTGCTGCCGCAATTACTAAATTTGATGCTACACAGTTCAGAACGCAGTTCGCATGTGAAGTCAAAAATTTTAAGGTAGAAGACTTTATTCACAGAAAAGAAGCAAGGAGAATGGATCCATTCTCACATTTTGCGATGGTGATAGCGGAAGAAGCAATGCAACATTCAGGTCTTGATGTTGAAAAAATCGATCTCGATAGAGCTGGAGTAATCTGGGGAAGTGGAATTGGTGGATTCGAAACTATTGAGCATGATATAGAAGAGGCAGCAGTAAGAACAGGTGTACCAGCATATAGTCCATTCTTGATACCTAAGTTGATTGCAGATATAGCACCAGGTCATATTTCAATTAAATATGGTTTTAGAGGAGCTAACTTCACAACAGTATCCGCATGTGCATCATCAACTAATTCTATTTCATCGGCATATGATTATATCACGCTAAATAGAGCAGATGTAATGATCACTGGTGGTTCCGAAGCATCTGTAACAAAAGCAGGAATCGGTAGTTTTGGTTCTATGAAAGCATTATCACCAAGAAATGATGATCCTCAGGGTGCAAGCAGACCGTTTGACAAAGATAGAGATGGATTCGTACTAGGAGAAGGTGGAGGATGTCTTATTCTTGAAGAACTAGAACATGCAAAAGCCAGAGGTGCAAATATCATAGCTGAAATCGTAGGAGTAGGTTCTACTGCAGACGCTTATCATATGACAGCACCTCATCCAGAAGGACTAGGAGCTAGAAATGTTATGAAAATGGCAATCAGAGATGCTGGATTAAATCCATCTGATATAGATTATGTAAATGTACATGGTACATCTACTCCTCTAGGTGATATAGCTGAGACAAAAGCAATAGGCCAAGTATTCGGCGATCATGCTTACAATCTTAATATTAGTTCTACTAAGTCAATGACAGGCCACTTACTAGGGGCTGCCGGAGCAGTAGAAGCAATAGCAAGTATCGCGGCGATACAACATAACTTTATTCCACCAACAATAAATCATCATACTCATGATCCAGAGATTGACGCTAAGTTAAACTTGACGTTAAATGTGGCTCAAGAGAGAAAAATAAACACGGTAATCAGCAACACATTTGGATTTGGAGGTCAC
>CALKXE010000272.1 GCA_938003955.1 uncultured Saprospiraceae bacterium
TATTTTTTAAATGCGATTGCAAATATAGAATATTTTTTAATACGACACCAATAAATATTGATTTCTTATAAGCAATTATGAAACTATTGTAAACTACAATTGTTCCTAGAGCTATGGAATATTTTCAAAATTAACAAAGAAATAAAGTTAAACCATTGAATCTCTAGCATTTAATAGTAAACAAAGTATTACCTTTGCACCAAATTTTAAAAAAAACACAAATATGAGTACACAGATCGCAGCTAATTATAAGGTAAAAGATATTAGCCTTGCAGCTTGGGGAAGAAAAGAAATGGAGCTAGCCGAAGCAGAAATGCCAGGATTAATGGCTCTTAGAGAAGAGTTTGGTGCAGCACAACCATTGAAAGGTGCAAGAATTGCAGGATGTCTTCACATGACTATACAGACTGCTGTATTGATAGAGACGTTGACTGCACTTGGAGCTGAGGTGACTTGGTCTTCTTGTAATATATTTTCAACTCAAGATCAAGCTGCTGCAGCTATTGCAGTAACTGGAGTACCAGTATTTGCTTGGAAAGGTTTGAATGAGGAAGAATTCGATTGGTGTATTGAGCAAACGCTTCATGCATTCGAAGGAGGAAAGCCACTAAACATGATCTTGGATGATGGTGGTGACTTGACTAATATGGTACTTGATAGATACCCAGCATTGGTAAAAGATATCAGAGGGATATCTGAAGAAACTACAACAGGTGTACACAGACTATATGATAGAGTAAAAAATGGTACACTTCCAATTCCTGCTATCAATATCAATGACTCAGTAACTAAGTCAAAGTTTGATAACAAGTATGGATGTAAAGAATCATTAGTAGATGCAATCAGAAGAGCAACGGATATCATGATCGCTGGTAAAGTAGCTGTAGTAGCTGGATACGGTGATGTAGGTAAAGGTAGTGCAGCATCTCTAAGAGGAGCTGGTGCGAGAGTAATCGTAACTGAAATAGATCCTATATGTGCACTTCAAGCGGCAATGGACGGATTCGCAGTAAAGAAAATGGCTACAGCTCTAAAAGAAGCAAACATTGTAGTAACTGCAACTGGTAACAAAGATATCATCACGCCAGAATACTTCAAGCAGATGAATGACAAAACCATCGTATGTAATATCGGTCACTTTGACAATGAGATTGATGTAACTTGGTTAAATGAAAAGCATGGTGATTCTAAGATAGAGATCAAGCCTCAAGTAGATAAGTATACTATTGACGGTAAAGATATCATCCTACTTGCAGAAGGTAGACTGGTAAACCTTGGTTGTGCTACAGGTCACCCATCATTCGTAATGTCAAATAGTTTCACAAACCAAACGCTTGCGCAATTGGAACTTTGGGAAAAAAGTGAAAAATACGAAAACGATGTATACATGTTGCCTAAGCACTTGGATGAAAAAGTAGCATTTCTTCACCTTGCGAAAATTGGTGTTGAATTAGAAGAACTTTCTAAGGAACAAGCTGATTACATCGGTGTGACTCCAGAAGGACCATACAAGCCAGAATACTACAGATACTAAATAACATGCAAAATCGCTTGAATTGCGAAATTGCAAAATCGCTTTATAATGAAATCATTTTAGAAAGTTATAAAGCTAAACATATATTGAGAAGAGCGAGGAACTATTTCTCGCTCTTCTTTTTTGTTCTAAACTGAATAACATACACATCAAATGAAAAAAGCAGAATCATACATCGTTTTAGAGCATGAATTGGATACTTACAGAAAATTAATGACTCAGGCTGCAATTGTCATCCTAGATCAAGGTGTATCAAAGTATCCAATAATGGTTGCTCATCAACAAGAATTAGAATTAGGTATGCCTATTTTCACTAGAGAAGATAACAAGGGTGCGAAATGGTCAATCCACGCTTCTACACTGGAAGAGTTCGTCTCAAAACAAATTGTTTATCCAGATAAAATTGATGAGTTTAAATCGAATTACAAATCAATAGACTCAAGTGTTTGTGTATTTGTCTTGAGCGAATTGGGAGCAGAGTTTGTGTTCTTACCGATAAAAAAATAGATTACTCGATTATTCGACTGCTCGATTGTTAGACATTCGACTGATATACCATTTATGTTTTTTTGGTTTGTTTCTAATTTTAATGGTGTAATGCCAATATAGAAGGGATGGCTTTCGTAGAAAACGCTCGTTATTGAAAGTCATTTATGCAATAGCCGATATCTGAAATAGTAATCGGTATTATACCATTTGAATTCATAATCGCCGCATATATTTTAGCTTTATTCGATGATATCCATCGTTAAAAGTACTCGCTGTAGCTAAGGCTACATCTACGTCTTTTGTCTCGACTCTCTTCGAATAATTTCTAAATCTTATACGGCATTATCAAATACAATTGGTATTAGGGATATATTTCCTGACCTTTCAAGGTGTAATCCTATAAAAAGTAAAAGGATATGAAACTTGCGTTTCATATCCTTTTTGTAAAATATTTATTTAAGTTTTAGTTCTTAAAACTTGACATCAAATACATATTTATCATTGTTATTATCAATAGTCTTTACAACATCTTTTACTGTAAGAAGCCAGTAATTCCCATTACTAGACACAACGAAATCGTCTCCTACCTCTACAATAGCTGTTGAGTTAGAATTTGCTGAACTGATTTCAGTACCCGTATTATTGGTATACAAAGCTTCTATTTCTTCTTTAGTATTTGTATTAGCAAAAGAATATCCTTCTGGAACACCCTCAGCAAGTGCAACTACATACTTCATAGTCGCTCCATTTACAGCTGATATAGTTTGTATCCAGTTTACGTTAGGATCTAGATCAGTATTTATACCATTATCTATTAATTCAGCCATCGTACTACTTGAAGAAACATTATCCCCAGTATCTAAATCAAGACCTCCAGCTGCCATTCCGTCTTTATTAAGGATCTCATCTTCTCTTATCTCCACAGGAGTTCCTGATGTTTCAGTAATTACTGTATATGAAGCTGAATCTCTACTACCGAACTCATCTTCTAGGATGAAAAGATAAACATACACTCCAACACTCATTGGTAAATCAACTAGGAATGTTCCTTCTGTGAATCCATCAACGTCTGTACCAGAAAGAGGAAACGGATTTCCCATAGACATCATACTCAGTCCATTCCAGTTAAAATCAGCTTCGTCCACTAATATACCATTTTGTCTTAATTCTAAAGTAGACAATTGACCTGAACCTTTCGCACCATCAAGTTTGAATGAAACATTCTGAGTTCCTTCTGGGAATGTAGGATTAGCATTTCCTAAACCTGTCAATGTAGGAGGAGAAGAAGCTGTTGTAACTGTTACCGTCACAGAACTCGTAAGCATTTGATCATCTCTGATCTCCACTTCGAAATTAGATGTTGTTCCTGCAGTCGCTTGAGCGATAACAGATATTGTCCAGTCTAACGATTCTCTTTCAGCACCTACTAGAAGTTTAGGATTTGCAGTAGCTGCTTCTCCATTGAACTTCAATCTGCTTTCTGGTACTTTAACACCATCCTCATACACATAAACTCCATTCATATCATTAGTTCCTTTATCAGCTGCAATGCTAATAGTAAACTCTTCAGTAGGAGATAGTGTCAAATCTGACTGTGAAGTTAAAGATAATGCTGCTGCAGTATCATTCGTTCCACTTCCACTTCCACCTGGTTCTTCTTCACAGCTTGTCATAAATAATGCCGCTACAAATAGAAGCATCAAAGTTGGAAAATTCAGAATTCTTTTCATTGTTTTAATTTTCGTTTTATTAAATAGTTGTTAGTAATTTGGGAAATCGAACTTCAATTGAATAAAGAAGAACAACAACCACATTCTCTTAACGTAAGAAGCTAGAAGATGTCACATTCTAGCTACTTATTTATGATTTCAATAACATGATATTAATTACTTATCTAGTAAGCTCTTTTATCATTATCTTCCATATAATTTATAAATGATCTATTTACCACTCGAGTACCACCAACTGTTGGATAATTTCCTGTAAAGTACCAATCACCTGTATTATTAGGACATGCTATATGTAAGTTTTCAACAGTTTGATAAATTACTTTCACCTCACAATTCAATCCTTTTGGAGTAACGTCTTCGGCTATTTTATCAGATATCTGTTCGTAGGTAAACTCCTTATATAATGCTTGCACTTGATTGATCATATCATCCACAGGCTTCAGCTCTTCAGCCACGCATCTATCGTAAGTTTCTTTCAGTAGATGTTCTTTACCATTTTCTTTAAGCAATCTAACCAATGCCTTGAACGCAGCGAATTCTCTCATCTTGCTCATATCAATACCATAACAATCTGGATATCGAATCTGAGGTGCTGATGATACTATTACTATTTTTTTAGGCTTCAACCTTGACAGACTGAATATGATACTATCTCTCAATGTAGTTCCTCGTACTATACTATCATCTATCAATATAACAGTATCAACATTGTTTTTGACTATACCATACGTAACGTCATATACGTGAGCGACTAACTCCCCTCTCACCACATCATCTGCTATGAATGTTCTTAATTTGGCATCTTTGACAGTCAGCTTTTCAATTCTTGGTGAGATACTGAGAATTCTATCCAGTTCTTCATCTTTATAATCTGCCCCCAATTCCTTGATTAGACGTTTTCTTATCGTATTGGTGTGCTTTTCTAGTCCTTGCGCCATTCCAAAAAATGAAACCTCCGCAGTGTTCGGAATAAATGAAAATATAGAATTATCAAAATCCTCATTGATTTCCTTTACAATATCAGGGACTAAAAGCTCTCCTAGTTTTTTTCTCTCAAGATAGATATCCCGATCTGTTCCTCTTGAGAAATATATACGCTCAAAAGAACATGCCTTCCTTTCCAGTTGTTCTTTAACAAGAACTTCTTCGACATCACCATTCTTCTTCATGATCAATGCATGACCACGCTTAAGTTCTTTTACTTCATTTATACCGACATTAATACATGTCTGAATCGCTGGACGCTCCGAAGCTACCACAACAATCTCATCATCTTTATAATAAAATGCTGGCCTGATACCGGAAGGATCACGGAATACAAAAGCATCACCATGACCAATAAGACCTGCCATAACATAACCTCCATCAAACTTTCTACTCGCTCGTTGGAGTAATCTAGTAAGGTCTAGGTTTTCAGCTATTAACTGATTGATTTGCTGATTAGAATACCCATCCGGTTTAAACCAATTGAATAGACGTTGGACTTCATCATCCAAGAAGTGACCTATTTTTTCTAGTACTGTAACAGTATCAGATTTCTCTTTTGGGTATTGACCAAAGTCTACTAATTCTTGAAATAATTCCTCGACATTGGTAAGATTGAAGTTTCCAGCAATCACAAGATTTCTAGATATATAATTATTCTGTCTTAAAAATGGGTGGACGGTTTCTATCGTATTAGAACCATGTGTACCGTATCGGAGGTGACCAAGAAGTAGCTCTCCCATATAAGGCTTATTCACTTTTAGCCAAGCAGGATCGTTTCTCTGCTCTTCAGTCAAGTCATTAAAATGGCTAAATACACCTTCGAATAAGTGCTTAATATATTGGGGATTATTACTTCTCTTTCGACTGATATACCTACTACCGGGAGGCATATCCAGCTTTATAGTTGCTATACCCGCTCCATCTTGTCCTCTATTTCTTTGCTTTTGGAGAAGGAGTTGCATCTTATTGAGACCATACAGAGCTGTTCCGTATTTTTTGTGGTAATATTCTAACGGTTTTAGTAGTCTGATTACTGCTAAACCACATTCGTGGTGGATTTCATCACTCATGAAGTATCTCCTATTTAGTTAGTGTTACACCGTTTAACGGTACTTACAATCGATATTCAATTGGAAATTATCTGTACTAAACAAGCATAGATATCAACCTTACGAATACCGTAACACAAAGGTAGACATTTTATTGAGTATACTTTATCTTGACCTATTCCATTTATGCACATTATAAAATTGATCATTTTAGAATCTCATCTCAATTTTATGGTTGTATTTCCTGTAAAAACATCAATAAATCCAGTCAATAAAGACATTATACGCGAAGATTCGCTTTTGATGTTTCGCAAGCTTAAAAATGTTTGTATTTTAGCATTTGGTATTCAAAAGTTCCACTAAGGATGAAATACCAATTCATTGTCAAAGACATACAATCAAACATATGCAATCTAGGATAATATTCATATTTCTTTTTTCTTTTATAACTTTCGTTGGTTTTGGACAGAAAGATCAACATCATCGTACATATGAGTCGTCTCAAAATGATACGATTTTCAACCATATGGAGAGTACTACTACCAATGGTGAAGTAATATCTATTGGATTTCGACAGTTTGAAACCGAAAAACAAACCTTAGTTCTAGCAACTTTTGATGAAAAAGGAAATATAAGTTGGCAGAAAGAGATTGACTTCGGAAGAGACACTACAACCTTAGTTGGTCTTGCTAAGATTGATTTAAATAGTGTTGGAGATAGCATATTATTTACTTGTTCGGCTTCCATTAATGGAGACCTAACAGAGATTTTTGGACGATGTGACAAAGCTGGCGCAAACTGTGTTGTTAAATCTATCCAAGGCGGCGACACTCCTACGGACTTTCCAAATGTAGCTGCATTTATTGATTCTACAGAGATTCTTCTAAAATCAGGAGACAGGCCAACGATTTCACGTATAGGGTTAGATGATGACCTACTTTGGTCAAGAACATACGACTTCATTGACAATCAAGGAGATACTGTCCAAACCCAAATAACAGATATCGTAGGTACGATAGATACTACGATCGTATTAGCGGATGATGGCGGTACTGGAAGTTTCTTTATGGCAGAACTAGATAGCAATGGAGTACAGTTATGGGCAGAGAATTATACATTCCTTGAATTCGCAATGATAGATCCTCATCCTCGCCAAGTTATCAAATTAAATAATATGTCTACCGCTGTTGTTGGTCAATACGGAAATGGCATAGCAGATCAAAAAGGCTTTGTAATGGTCGTGGATACTTTTGGCGAACCTATATTCACCAAGCAAGTATTCATCGATGGGAATACTACAGATATGAAAAACATCCTGCAAACAGCAGATGGATCTATATGGATGTCAGGTGTTTATATGGAGAATGATTCTTCTTATTATTTCACAACAAACATGACTACTGATGGTATTGTCAACTGGACAACTGTATATCCTGGTGTTGTAGTTGGCAATGAAGATATTACGCCTGATTTCACTTCTCTTCGCCCTGTAGATATGAGCGGAGCATTCTTAGCGGGTCATGCAATAGATGATGCAGGCTTGACTATGCTGAATGTAATGAAGCATAATACTACAGGGGCGACACCTTGTTCGGGTATTGATACTGTAACTCTCGTAGATATCCCAGTGGCAACTGATACGTTAATAACAGAAGTAGAAAACGGAGGTTTGTTTTTTAATATTATTGAAGTAGAGTTGAAAGGGACTGGTATTCTTTCTCCTCCGGAGTTGAATGTAATAAGTGATCATTTGTTTTGTATGAATGATTTTATTGATACAATATTAATAGCTCAAGTGGATAATGTTTCTGAAATCACATATCAATGGGGTGATCTAGAAGAGGTCCCTGGTGCTATAAACGATACTTTTAGGATCCAATTAATGCCAACAGAAGAAAAGGACTATTCAGTAACAGTCACAATCTCAGAAGATGTCTGTTATCAAATGTGTGACACTGTGAAAATAACTAGAATACCACTTCCTACTGTCACTATTAGCCCTGACCCCACTGTAGAATGTGCTAATGGAATGGTTCTCTTTCAAAATACATTGTCAGCTGAAGGCAAACCTGAATACGAATATATTTGGTCTACAACCGAAACTAACGAACAAATATCAGTCTCTCAATCTGGAACCTATTCAGTTACTATTACTGACGAATGTGGAGACATGGCAGATGCCACTATCGAAGTTCTGGAACCTGTTTTCAATCCTCAAATATCGATAGAGCAAATAAACGATACATTTTGCATCAGTAATGCTGTAGTACTTTCTGCAATATATGGTGGAGGCGGAAACGGTGCTGTATTCGAATGGAAAGATAACAATGGAGACGTTGTAGTACCTTTTTCATCTAGTGAGTTCAATAGCCGTATCCTAGCATTATCTGAAGGGGATTATACAGTCTCTGTACTTGATGACTGTGGTAACATGGCAACCAACTCTATAGATGTTGACTTTCCAGAAAGAGAAGATATTTGCGCAAATGAATTTTCTTTTCCAAAAGTATTTTTCCCAGCAAACAGTTCGGAAATAACAGAACTTGCCTTTGGACCTATACCTACTTCTAGTACCGATCCAATGTTTATTGACACGATGCAAGTACTTGATAGAATTACTGATATAGAATTCAAGGTATTCAACAGATGGGGAGAAGAAGTATATACGGTAGAAAGCGAAGACAATTCTGCTTTCCTAATGCCTTGGGACGGAAATCATAAAGGAGATCCTGCACCTAGTGAAGTTTATATCTATTACTTTTCATATAGACTAGATAAAGATATCAATCCTGAAGCACCAACGCTTATCAAAAAAGGAGACATTACGCTTGTCAGATAGAGATTCTATGCATGACATTATAATCATTGGTGGAGGCCCAACTGGGATTAACTGCGCTATCGAGGCTCAAAAGGCTGGATTCGACTATATAATCCTTGAGAAAGGCGTATTGGTTAATTCAATCTTTAACTTCCCAGCGAATATGACATTTTTCTCTACTAGTCTTAAACTTGAGATTGGTGGTACACCTTTTATATCTCATAATGATAAACCTACTCGCCGAGAAGCACTCGAATATTATAGGAGGTTAATGGAAAACTTTGATCTCAATATCGAATTTGATGCTGAAGTTAAAAACATGTCGAATGCTGACGGTAGATATGTCGTCAGTACTGGTGAAAAAACGTATAAAGCTAAGTATGTAATAATAGCCACCGGATTCTACGATCATCCTAACATGATGAATGTTCCTGGTGAAAACTTACCAAAAGTAAAGCATTACTATGATGAAGTGCACCACTATATCCGTAAAAAGGTATTGGTCGTTGGTGGTGCAAACTCTGCATGTGATGTAGCGCTAGAGTGTTGGCAGAAAAGTGCAGATGTAACCATGGCTGTGAGAGGTCCCGAACTATATAAAAGAGTAAAATATTGGATCTTACCCAATATAGAAAATCGAATCAAAGAGGCTTCTATCACAGCACACTTCAATACAACTATAAAAGAAATAAAGCCAAAGTCTGTGATCCTAAATACTCCAGATGGAGAGCTAGAGATTGAGAACGATTTTGTATTGGCCATGACTGGATATTCACCTAATTATGAGTTTTTGACTAGTCTTGGTATTGAAATAGGTGAAGATGAGTATCGTACTCCGGTAGTCGATGAAGATACTTTGGAGACTAATCTGCCTGGAGTATTCATGGGAGGTGTAGTTGGTGGAGGTCTAAAGACTACTAGATTTTTTATTGAGAATACTCGAGACCAAGGTGAAGTGATTGTAAGGGAGATTGAATTGCGGGAGAGTATTGTTTAAAACCTTAATGTCTGACAACTCTTTGAGAATGTATGACATTATTTGTTAAAGCACTATCCTTAATAAATTCACCACCACATACCATCATTTTTTCGTAAAATCGTTGTAACGAATTTCAACTCGGCTCAGCCGCTCGCCGCTGCCGGCTTTCATTTTTTGCATTGCCAAAAAAACGAAACAAAAAACGCTAGGCTGGTACATTTTCTTAACGCTAATATTAAATAAAAATTCTAAACCTTGAAAACTCCCGACGGTCAAACAGTTCAAGCTTCTTAACGCATTTAAATTCAATATTAACTAAAAATATAAATGCCGATTTTATATATTGAACCTTAATAAGTGATTTATTTTTAGCTTACTTGTGGCTACCCAAATGAAAGTTTCGGACACCTTAAAAGGTGTGTATAGACACTAGTGGTTTTCAGTCAACACAAATGCTCCAAATTGACCATGATGAGACATAGATAAGTAATATAATTCTTTATCTCCATGATATATATGTGGTACTCGATGTCTATCTCTTTTTATACTCATATTCTTATACTCATATTTAGTATTGGTACTTATATACATGAGAACTTTATGATCGATTGCTTCACTCTCGTTTTCATTAGAGGAAATTGTGAAAACTTCTGATATAGATTGATTAAAATTAGACTTGTTCGTTACGCTATGTACATACTTGTCACTTACGTGAGAAAGGACTACAAATTGTTCTCCATTGTATTCTACTGTAGTTTCGTAATTAGAATTTGATTTATTCTTGATGCTTAGACACTCCAGAGATTTAGGTGCATATCGAATTACTTGCTCATTTCTCGAGACCGCTTTATACACACTTTCTTTTGCTGACCATAGAAGCCAAATCCACATATCATCATTTCCAAGCTGATCGATTATGACACACTCTTTTTCCGTGAATATCTTTGCTAAATATCGAGCTCTACGTTCACCTTCGCCGATATGAGATATTGATAAATCAACAATATCATTTCCAATCATTATTTTGAGATCTTCTTAGTGATGATATCCATCGATGATTTTACATCCATCATTTGCTCCATTTCATCATCACCTATTTCGATATCAAACTCATCTTCTACATCGAGAATTACATCGACCAGATTAGCAGAATTGATCTTCAGGTCTTCGATAAATTTAGTCTCCTCATTGAGATTATCATAAGCTTCTTCATTTTGGATATATGGCTTTACGATCTTCTTTAGTTTATCTATCAATTCTTGGTTATTCATTTTTATGTTTTTATTTTATTAGATTTTTAGACTTGTATATCGCTTCGCTCTTAGACTTTTAGATCGCTTCGCTTTTAGATGTTAGACATTAGACTTTAGACTTTAGACTTTAAACTATTTTTTGTAGATGTCTAAAACTTAGTCATTGGTGTTTCATATTTTTTATAAATGATACAGCAATTTACATCTCCAAATCCAAAACTGGCTTTTGCCACTACTTTAGTATTTGCATTTTGTATTACCGTTTGGGGAATTCTATCTCTATGCACTAGCTTCTCTATCTCTGGATGAAGGTCACCACTATTGATACTCGGAAACACAAAATCATGATATAGACCTAACACAGCAGCTACTGACTCGATACTACCCGCCGCTCCTATACAATGACCAACCATTGATTTCAGAGAATGTATATATGGAAAATCAGCGCCTTTCCTTCCTAGTACCTTAGCCCAGTTATCTACCTCTTCAGGATCTTTGATTGTAGCCGTAAGGTGTCCATTTATCACATCAATATCGTCTTTAGATATATTTGCATTTTCGATGGCTCCAGAAATACACTTCTGTATCGCTATCGGATTAGGTGCTGTCATCGTCCCTCCTCCTCTTTGTCCACCAGAATTAACTTTTCCGCCCATTATTTCAGCGTATATGTTAGCTCCTCTTGCCAGCGCACTTTCTAGTGACTCTATAACCATAGCTCCGCCACCACTTCCGGGAACAAATCCCGATGCAGTTCCACTCATAGGTCTTGATCCGTTCTCTGGATTATCATTGTGCTTATAACTCATCACTTTCATAGCATCGAATGCTCCCCAGATATACTTGCCATCATCACTACTACTGCCTACTAGCACCCGCTCAGCATGCCCCGCTACGATTCTATCATAACCCATCAGTATTGATTCCGTACCCGTCGTACATGCCGAACTATTGGTCGTCACCTGATTTCCAAAACCTATGATGTTATTCAAATATGCACTTACTCCACTTGCCATGGTTTGTGATGCGGTATTACTTCCTAGCCTTCTGATCTTTCCTTGGTCGATAAGTGTACTGGCATCAGCCATCTTCTGGACTGACGACACTCCCGTACCGAATATACATCCACTATCCCAAAGCGGCTCTCCTTCCGAAAATGCTAATCCTGCATCTCTCCACGCATCTACACCAGACATGCATCCGTACATGATCCCATTGCTACTGAAATTTCTCAAATGCAATGGCGATAAATATCTCAATTTCATCTCATCTGTTACAGTTGGAATACCACCAATACAACAAGAAAAATTCAATTCTTTCAACTCTTGATAGTACTTTATACCTGACTTGCCTTCCATTATAGCGGCTTGAAAATCAGCTATACCCACCGCATTGGGAGCGACTACACCAAGACCTGTTATGACTACTCTCTTTTTCATTATTTATTAGGTTTTGGTTCCGCTTTTCCCGACTTCATCATTCCCGAGATCGTTCCTTTGCAAACCACTTCATCTTTGGCGTTCAACATTTCTACTTCACATTTCAGTTTTCCAAAACGGAAGTATACCTTTTTTGAGTTTACGATGACTTTCTCCCCAGGATAAACTGGTAGTAGGTAGTCGATCGAACTTGAGGTCATAGCTATCTGGAGGAGCTGTTTTTTTTCTTTCTCTTCATTTATTAAATGAATGCCTAAACACACAACACCAATCTGAGCCATTGTTTCTGTCAAGATCACTCCAGGAGTCACTGGATTATCTTTGAAATGCCCTTTGTAAAAATCACTATCTTCAGGATATGTATATGAGCCCACTACCCCATCCTCTTTCATATCAATCAACTCATCAACGAATAAGAATGGATTAGAATACGGAAGTGCATTTAGTATGTGTTTATATGCTTCATTTTTCTTCATAATACTTTTAAAGTACCTATTAATATAGAAATTACATCACCAACTTAAGAATCCTCTACAAACCAAAAATATATTTTTACTATATCAAACTATTTATAGTTCATTCTTATACAAGATTGCGCCATTACATTTTTTTTACCGAGAGCGAAGTAATATTCTTCAACTTATTCTTCCGCTCGCCGCTAGGCGTTCATTTTTGGCTTAGCCCCTTGAGATTAACATCTCAACTAACGAACCAAAAATCGAGTGTTTGCTGTACAAGCCATCTCTTATCCCAAGGCTTGAAGATTTTCTTTACGGAAATTGTTAATCAAAATTGAACGCGCGTTTACTACGTAAGCCACTCTTATCTAAACCTCTAAAACTCACTGCGTTCAAACAGTCGTTGAACTGTGTAACGAATGGTGAATTCGTGGGCAGTTTAGAGCTTCTTTACGCATTTTGATTAACAATTTTCTAAAAATCTAAATGCCAATAAACCTAAATATTTCATAACAACTTTGGGTCTATTCTGCCTAACTTCGAATTAACTAAACAATCCGTTCGCCGCCATCCACTGGGATTATAGCTCCATTGATCCATCTTGCCTCATCCCTGCATAGTAGATATACAACATCGGCTACATCCTCAGGAGTCGTCAATCTTTGATACGGATTCCGCTTTAATGTATGATTTCTGATCTCTTCATGACCCGGTATCATATGAAATGACTGCGTCTCAGTAACACCAGCTTGTATACAATTACTCCGTATTCCAAAAGGGGCAAATTCTAATGCTATACTTCTAGAGATTGCTTCTAGGGCTGCTTTTGCTGCAGATACAGCTGCATAATTTTTCCATGCTCGCTGATTCCCTTCACTCGTAAAGCTGATAACCCTCGCATCTTCAGAAAACAATTTCGCTTCGAATATTTCTCGTACCCAATCATATAGACATATCGCCATAGCATCAATCGTAATCCTAAAATCATCGTTTCTTAACACCTGATTATCATCGCTCTGCATTGGCTTTAGATTGCCACGTGCTATGCTAAACACGACAGATTTCATAGTTCCTAACGATCCTATCTTCGATGCAAAATCAGTAATAACTTCGGCTCGTTTCTCCGATCTTGTTGCATCTATATTATAGGTGATAATTTCTACTCCACTTGACCTCATATTATTGACGTCTTCTAAGAACCTTGGCAAATCTGACTTCCTGTCTCTGTGTATTATACAGATATTCATACCATGCCCCGCCAGTTTTTTAGCTGAAGCCAATCCTAGTCCACTCGATCCACCTAAGATGAGTGCCCATTCATTTTTGTTTTTAAATGATTGTTCCATTTTTACCATTCTAATAATACCCGCTGTGCTGAAAATCCAGGACCAAAACTAAGCATTAGACCTTTCTCCCCTTTGGGAACTCCTCTATCCATGAAGCGCTCCAAGACATAGAGCACTGTGGCACTCGACATGTTTCCGTATAGTCTTAGCACTTCTTTAGTATCGTCTATATTCTTGCCCATTGCGCCAAATAACGCTTGAGTCGTGAGTACAATCTTTTTTCCTCCAGGGTGAAATATCAAATGATCTACGTCAGCAATCACATGCCCTGTCTGCTCCAAAAATGGATGAATAATATTGGGAAAGTGCTCAGAAATCGTATCTGGTACCGCTTGATCTAGGACCATTTGAAGTCCACTATTTTTCAGGTCAAAACCCATCAATCTCGTAGTATCTGGGAAATGATACATCTCTTCATTCAGAATTGTAGGGCCGTCATCATCTTCATGAGAAGATAGTAGAACGCATGCCGCTCCATCTCCGAATATAGCAGCACTGACGATATTCGCCATAGAGAAATCATCAAGCTGAAACGTAGCTGTTGGTGATTCTACCGCGATTACAGCGGCCTTTTTTCCAGGATTAGCTTTGAGAAAGTTTTTAGCATATATAATTCCCGAAACTCCAGCTGCACAACCCATTTCTGTAACAGGTAAACGCACTACATCTTGCCTCATGCCCATCCGATTGATCAGATATGCATCCACAGAAGGAATCATAAATCCAGTACAAGAAACAGATATCAAATAATCAATCTCATCCGCTTTCCAGTCAGCTTTTGCAAGAGACTTCGTCAATGCTTCTTCTGCCAATGGTAATATTCCTTTTATGTATAGATCGTTTCTATCTTCGAAGGAATTAACCGAAAATACATCTTCAGGACTAATTACTGAATACCTCCTATCCACAGCAGCATTTCTAAATATCTTCAGCACTTTACGCTGAAATCTCTCATCCTGACCCGACATCCACGCCTCTACAAAAGGAATAATCTCATCTGTAGACCTACTAATTCCGGGAAGGGCTTTAGCTACTGCTTTTATTTTTACCATATATTGATTCGTTGTTAGTGGTGGGCGATTTCATTTAATCCTAATTAAGAAAACTGCGCTTACTTTGTAAACAATATCCATTGATACCGAAAAGCCCATTTCCACTTGATTGTGGATTTCTTCACATTGAGTGCAGCCGTATATTTTTCTAAATCTGCCTTTTTGAATCCTCGCAATATAGATGTCAATCCGTCCTGCCTTATCATAGGATTAGGAATGAACAATGTAAGCAAATTGAATAAAAAATAGGCGACCTGACTCCTATTAAGATCATTGACTATTACTCCTAGTTTTGCTTTTTCCGTTCCTATTTTCATTACATCTATGATATCCTGATCTTTTAGGTGATGGAGAAATAGTGTTCCTAGAAGTATATCGTACTCTAGATTGTCAAAAGTAGACACACTTACATATTCTGTTTGATACTTTATTTCAGGATAGTCTACAGATTCTCTGCGCGCATAATTCACTGTAAAGTCATTGGCATCCATCCCAAGAATCTCAACTTTACGATTCTGTTTTCTAAGCTTATCAGTTACTAATCTTAGCATATCTCCACTTCCACTGCCTATATCTACTATTTTTAGCACCTCATCTTTTGGGTGATTCGCTATCAATTGATCAAGCCCGCTGAGGGTTACATTATTCCCCCCAAGCCACTTATTGATCCAGTCTAACTTAGCTAATGAACGGCTTAGTAGATCCCCCTCCATTTCTAGATCATCCATTATTTCCGTCCTATCACTTCTCTTACTTGTATCTAGAAACATATGTTTATTTTTGCGGAATCGTTATAGTCGCTTGACTGGAAACGTGCTTCAGCCGTTTTAAATGCTTTTTAAGAATTTACCTTAAGGATATATTGTGTAACGTAATTCATTGCAAAATGATCAATCATGTTAGCAAATTGATGAAATTCCCATTTTAAAATATAGAATTTCAAAATCGCTTTTCATCGATGAGCTAATTTATTACTCCACTGTGCGATCCCTCTGGGATCGATATATTATTAATTCTTCTTCTAAAATAAGCTGACTACGCTGTAGTCACATTAACCAACCTACAATGAATAACGAAGTTTGTAACTTCGCCTACACATACATTTTCACACAAGATGTTTTTTTCAATCAAAAAACTTCCAAATCCTAATTATTAATCCTCAACCGAAAGCAATTCTCCATGGGTTTGTTTTATTATGTGTGGAAGCAATGAGGGTATATATGTAAGCGCATTTAATCCAAATTCCAGAACGCTATCTCTTCCAAAAAAACCATTGAACAATCGACCTGCCATTAATCGTTTTCTGAATGTCTTATTCCATTCCCTAGCATATTGCGCCTCTAGGTCATTTCTTTCCTTTATCCCACTATGCAAATAAGACAAAATTGACTGCGATAATATGAGACCACTATGTATTGCCATACCCATTCCGTTTCCACATAATGGGTGGATCATTCCTGCACTATCTCCACTCATCAAGATATGATTTTCTACCGTAGGTTTAGGAAGAAAAGATACCTGACTTATCGTGAGTGGTTGCTCAAACAACAACTCACTATTCGTAAATATCTCCTTTAGGTGTGGATTCTTGCAGAGTACTTCTTCTTGAAAAGTATCTAAATCTTTATATTTTTTGAATGCTGCATAATCTGCCAGATAACAGATATTGATATGGTCATTTTCTACTTTGGAAACACCACAATATCCGCCTTCAAAATTATGAAGTGCAACTAGATCCGAGGGAAAGTCTCCTTTATAGTGCGCTTTTACGCCGAGATAAGGTGATTTTTGTTTTACGAATGATCTGCCTAAAGTCATGTCAAGGTTTGATCGTTTTCCATATGCACCAATTATGATTTCCGCAGTGTATTCTTTGCCGCTCTTACAATTGACCATAAACGCATCTTCGTCCATATC
>CALKXE010000273.1 GCA_938003955.1 uncultured Saprospiraceae bacterium
ATGTCAAACTGATTGAATCGATCAACTCCTTCATCGGTAGTCAAGTCACCCAAGTAATTAAGATAAACACTGACAGCACCTTCAGAATATCCTAGTTGTAAACCTGATGCATAATTGTTATTAGGGTTATACTCTGTTGCATCCGTAGGATTGAATATCCCGGTCATTAAGCTAAATCCACTACCTAAGTCAAAGTCAGCTTTAATACCTGTATGCGAGAATGGTCCGTAAGAAAACATGTAACTCGTAGAATAGTTAAAATTGCTTAAAGGTGAAATTACCTCATAACCTAGAAAGGTATTGAAGTTACCCAATGTGAGTTTAACCTTATCCGATACTTGCCAATAAGCGTATAGTTGATTGACAATACTGGAGTTACCTCCTGGTCTTAAAAATGGAGATAAGAACGTTGCATCCTCTCCTCTTGGTCCGAACACCGCATCTGCTACAAATCCTACATTATCAAGTTCTTTTGATACAATAACATTGGCCATACCAAGTGAAAAACCGGGTAAATTGGCAAAAGAAGTACCTGGAGCTTGATCAAAATCTGCATTTAAGTTAGCTCTATAATAAACATCAATAGATCCTGATACCGACAGCGCATTGGCTGTAGAGTCGGAAGCAGTCTGTGCATTGATGTTTGTAATAATAATCATAAGTCCTAATACTTGTGTGATTAGCTTTTTCATATAGCAATAAAATTTGAGTTGTAAAATTGATTTGTTTAAAATAAACTCACATCATTGCTCATTAAGTAATAACTTTGCCTTACACATATGGCGAGCAATTCAATTTGTTTGTTAGTTGCTCTTGATCCCTGCAAGGATCAAGAGCTTTTGATTTAAAGACTATTTATTTATTTTTATTAGGCGTAAGCTGTCAGTTCGTGTTCTCCAATATCGAGTCCGATTTCTTCTTCTTCCTCCGATACTCTGATGCCAATTGTAACTTTCAACACAAAGAATATCAATGATGATATTGTGAATATAAATGCACCACAAGCAGCGATACCGATCAACTGATCCGTCAACTCTCCTGTACCAGCATCGAAATTGCCAAAAATGGCTACTGCTAGCGTACCCCATATACCACATACGAGATGTACTGAAGTAGCCCCGACAGGATCATCCAATTTTAATTTATCAAAGAAGGTTACCGATAATGGTATTAAAATACCTGATATCAATCCTATGATAACAGCACTGTTAACAGATACGGAGTCAGCACTAGCGGTGATCCCTACGAGGCCTCCTAGAATACCATTCATGACCATAGATACGTCATGGGACTTAAATATAATATAAGCCGTAACTGCAGCACCTATTGCTCCAGCTGCTGCCGCTAATGATGTTGTTGTAAAGACTAGAGATACGAGCCCAGGGTCTGCACTTAATACAGAACCACCATTAAATCCAAACCATCCAAACCACAATAAGAATACTCCTACGGCGGCTAGTGGCATACTGTGTCCTCTAATTGCTCTGATCCCTTTAGATGTATATTTTCCCTTTCTAGGTCCTAAGAATATAATACCAGCAAGAGCTGCCCATCCACCGACAGAATGTACTAATGTAGAACCAGCGAAATCATAAAAACCTAAGGCATCTAACCATCCAGCACCCCACTTCCAAAATCCAGTAATCGGATAAAGAATGGTAACAAATATGATCGTAAAAATAAGAAATGCATTTAATTTTATTCGTTCGGCTACTGCACCAGAGACTATGGTAGCTCCAGTCGCAGCAAACATTGCTTGAAATATAAAATCAGACCAATATGTATAGTCCCCATATGCGCTAGTAAGATCGGCAGGACTTGGATTGAGAAAGAACTTAGGGAATACAAACCATCCACCTGCATTACTTCCTGGGTACATCAGATTGAATCCAACAAACCAGTATGTAAGTAAGCCAATACCGATGATCATCCCATTTTTATAGAGAATATTAACTACGTTTTTTCTCTGTACGAATCCTGCTTCTAATGCAGAGAATCCTAAGTGCATAATGAATACTAGGGCGGCTGCGACAAGTATCCAAAGGTTGTTCGTTGTGAAGAGTGCATTATCTGCCGCTGCTTGAGCAGCCTCTGTGGCTTGTAACAAAGATTCGTATTTTGCTAATAAGGCATCATTTGCCAAAATTGTATCGTTCGTTTCCATTGTATTATATTATTATAGGCTATTATTTTAAAAAGTATGTCTGACTCCTAGAGTGCTTTTAAATCTGTCTCACCGGTACGTATCCTGATGAAAGATTCTACAGGAGTCACGATGATTTTACCATCACCTATCTTACCTGTATTCGCTTTAGATTTGATTGCTTTAATGACATCAGCTAACTGTTCATCTGAAACAATAATTTCTAGTTTTTGTCTTGGAATAAAACCTGAGTCATATGGAGCTCCTCTATAAGTTATTTCGGCGCTTTTTTCCATACCATGACCTTTTACTTCTAGGTATGTAAAAAACTTAATTCCTATCGCTTCTAGAGCCTCGGTCACATCATCAAATCTTGATGATCGAATAATTGCTTCTACTTTTTTCATTTTGCATTGATATAAATTGAATAATGGCATGCCTTACTTTGCTCTTTAAAATTATGTAGATTTGACTACTCCGCAGTTTTAAATAATTGAGTATTCTTTATTTTCAAACACAACAAAAATCACATAACTAATTAACATTCAACATAATAACCCACAACACTAGCGTTATGCCAAACTCAAGGTCAGAAGATCTATATTTTTTAATAAAGTCATTATCCAAATCGGATAAGCGGGCTTTCAGACTATATGTGGGTAGTTTTAATGGAGAAGGGCAAAAGTTATTTATACAGTTGTTTGACCTACTCGATAGACGAGATGAGTTGGATGATGTGTTTATTAAAAGCAAAATGGGTGGACTGAGTAGTGCCAATTACACCAACCTCAAAAGACATCTATATAGTAAGATCTTGATCAGTCTACGTCTGATAGCAAAAGAGAAGAAAGCAACTTTTAAAATACGAGAATACATAGACTTTGTATATGTGCTATACGGTAAAGGTTTATACCACCAAGCTTTGAGATTATTGGCGAAAGCCAAACAAGAGGCTATTAAACATCATGCTGACTTCTCTCTATTAACTATCATCGAAATAGAGAAAATGATCCAATCCAATCATATCACCCGTACTCCTGACGAACCAATCAATAACTTAGTAAATGAAGCACAAGAGACCATAACTACTCTAGAGAATAGAATATCCTTGAGCAATCTGAGGATCAAGATGCATAAGATGTACATTCAGAAAGGTCATGTTAAATCCAATGAAGAGGCCGAGGAAGTCAAAGCTTTTTTTCAGTCAAACCTAGACAATATCTCTCTTAATAGAATAGGAATGATGGAGCAAGTATACCTAAATCAATCACAGGTATGGTTTTATTATATCCTCAATGACTTCAAAAATTGCTATGAGCATGCACTCAAATGGGTTCAATTATTCAAAGAAAATCGCGAGTTAAGAGAACGAGATGTAAATCTCTATCTCAGAGGATACCATTACTTACTTACCTCTGCATTCAATCTTAAAAAAACTGCAATCTACAGAGGTTGCATGTTAGAATTGGAAAAGCTAAGAGCTGACAATTATAATAAGCTGTCGCAAAATTCAAAAATTGTCTCCTTCTTATACGTACATACTGCTCGTCTCAATATGCATTTTCTTGAAGGTACATTTGCCGAAGGAATCCTAGATAGTAATAAGACATTAAGCCGAATCAATAAGCATAGAAATCAACTAGACCCTCATAAAATAATGGTGCTCTACTTTAAGATATCTTGGATGTATATCGGTAATAACCAAGCTGACAAGGCTCAAGAATACCTTTTACATATTATAAAAATAAATAATATGAATTTAAGAGAGGATATCCAATCCTATGCTCGACTATTGCATCTATTGTCTATATATGATCTTGACGATTATGAAATGCTGATCAAGAAAGTACGAGAATATAAAGTGTATTTTAAAAAGGTGAAGGAGTTAAATGATTTTCACAAGACGGTAATGTTATTTTTTGATCAGATATCAAAAGCTCCTTTATTGCAGCATCGAGACTACTACGCTACATGCTTGGAGGATCTCAATAAAATAGAAACGAATCAATACGAGCGAAGGTCATTTTTGTATTTAGATATAATGTCTTGGCTAGAGGCCAAATTAACACGTAGAAAGATATCTGAAGTCATCCAATCAAAATTAAGTTAATCTCGTATTTCATAATGACCTAATGGCCTCATGCAAATGATAAAAGGAATAATTATCAATAGGAGATAATATGTCACGTAAGCATTGCAATTTTTATCAAAAATGGGAAAATCAAAAAAAAGATAGGTCTTGATATAAAAATAAGACACTTTCTTGAACTTAATACCCCCCAAATAACATTACTAAAGGACAGACTGCTAATAAAGGGTAAATTGAATGTCAAAAATCAAGATAATTTTTTACTTTTACAGCATCTACTTTCTTGCAGCTTCCTTTAAGTATCACTTCATGAGTTGCACTAACCAAAATAATAATAATGGCAAAATCGCAACAGACGTTTAACAAGAGTGAAAAAGAGAAAAAAAGAAGAAAAAAGAAGCAGGACAAAA
>CALKXE010000274.1 GCA_938003955.1 uncultured Saprospiraceae bacterium
TAAAACAAGCTGTAAATGGATAGTCCGAATAGATCAGAGATAAAGTCATTCTTCATGAACTTGCAGGATAATATCTGTACAAGTTTAGAGTCATTGGATGGTAAGGGGAAGTTTCAAGAAGACCTATGGGAGCGACCTGAAGGCGGAGGCGGTAGATCGAGAGTTATACTTGGAGACAAGATAGAGAAGGGTGGAGTTAACTTTAGCGCGGTAGAAGGACATCTTCCAGAAAAGATTTCAAATGCACTTGGATTAGACCCAACTGATTTTTTTGCCACGGGAGTTAGTATCGTTTTGCATCCGCATAATCCATTGGTACCAATCATACACATGAATGTCAGATATTTCGAGACTTCGGTTGGTAAGTATTGGTTTGGTGGTGGTATCGATGTAACGCCACACTATATAATTGATGAAGATGCTCAGTTTTTTCACAATCATCTCAAGTCTGTGGGCGATAAACATGATGAAGCATACTATCCGCATCACAAGAAATGGGCGGATGACTACTTCTACATTCCGCACAGAAAAGAAACACGGGGTATTGGAGGTATATTCTTCGATAGACTGGAAGCGGATGAGACGCATACGAAACAAGATCGATTTGACTTTGTGAAGGATGTTGGTGAATCATTTGTGCCTATTTATACAGAACTGATGAATCGGAATAATAGTAAGGCTTATACTGATGATCACAAATCATGGCAATTTCATAGAAGGGGCCGGTATGTAGAATTCAATCTGGTGTGGGACAAAGGGACTAAATTTGGTCTACAAACCAATGGTAGAATCGAATCTATATTGATGAGCATGCCACCATTGGCAAATTGGACGTATAATCACGAGATCAAACCAGGCTCTGATGAAGAAATCACACAAGGAAAGTTGATCAAGGGGATAGACTGGGCAGGGAAGAACACCTAAATGAAGAAACTACACATACAAGTCTATACTTCTTTTATCACAAGGACTCATTTGTATGTGAAAGGCAGAATTCTAAAGGATAGTCCCTTATTGATAAAGCCGACTCATGGAATCTTTTCTTCTCTTATTTATATGGTTATCCGAGCATTCAGCCGCGAGATTAAGTTCCTGCCTGTACAATGTGTTATTTCTGATGTCACATATGATGTGATGACAGATGATGAAGGGTATTTTGAAATATATGAGAATATAGAAGCTCAAAACCTAAAGGCTGGAATAATAGAGATATCCGCTAATTACAAAAGACGAAGTAATAAAATCGATGCACCAATAGATGACCTTTCTTCGGAGGTACCAATCGGGATCATTTCAGATATAGACGATACGATTATGGTGACAGGAGTCAAGTCGTTTTTTAAGATCAAGGTCATTCTTAATACACTGTTTCTCAATCCATTCAGAAGAAAACCGATCGAAGCGGCTGCGGATGCTTTTCATCTCATCTCCAATCAAGTGGAGGGGAAAGGGCCTGTTATATATCTGTCTAATAGTCCGTGGAACTTATTTGTCTACCTAAATACTTTCTTAGAATTTAATGGTTTTCCTGAAGGTAGATTGATCCTAAGAGATATGGGCTGGCAATTGTTGAGATCAAAGACGATAGCGCAACGGAACAAATTTATCGAAGTAGAGAAACTTCTGATTGCGTTTAGTGATACGAACTTTATTCTTATCGGCGATACGGGCGAACTAGACTTTGATATTTATAAAATGATAGAGGAGAAATATCCAGAAAGAATAGAACAGGTAATTCTAAATAGGGCTGGCAATCGCAAGAAGGAGAAGATGCTTGAGCAATACGTTAAGAATAATACTAAGTATAAGATGTTAACTGGATTTACAAAGGTGTTTGATGAATGATGGGTTTATATTTTGGCTATACAAGGTATCATTTGAGCGCTAATGTTTACCACATAATGTAAACATTAGTTTCTGTTAAATATTGACTACAGGATAGCCAGATTATGTTAGAAATGAAATGAGATTTTTGAATGTCGATCCCGTCAGATGGGACAATGACAGATTAGCTTATTCCATTGATTGGAAATTAGTGTTTTTCAATACAGCAAATATCATTTTAAGAATGAATATTTGAATTAATAATTGACTTGCAACTATGTTTAATTTTAGATGATAGTTCGACTTCTCTGAAGTCGCTATAGATTAAATAGGAATTTCTAACATAGTTGGGCCTCTCTGAAGTCCTTCGGTGGAAAATTAAGGATACTTCAAAAGGCATGATTGGAAGGATAAACCTAATAACACGTGACCATTGAAAACATTATATAAAATAAAGTGATTACACTAATTAAAACTTACTTTTGCAGCACATTACAGAAAGTAGAGATTTATGAAAACTAAAACACTCGTTAAAAACAAGGTAAATGTCATCACTCTAGGGTGCAGTAAGAACCTTGTGGATTCTGAAGATCTGATCACACAGATCAAAGGAAACGATATAGAAGTGACACACGAGAGCGAGGAAGACGATGCGAATATCGTGATCGTGAATACTTGTGGTTTCATAGATCTAGCGAAAGAAGAATCAGTGAACACTATCCTCCAATACGCAGATGTGAAGAAGGCTGGAGGAATAGAGAAACTTTATGTTACGGGATGTCTCTCGCAAAGATATAAGGATGATTTAGAGGTTGCTATACCAGAGGTAGATGCATATTTTGGTACTATGGAGATGCCTAGTCTGTTGGCTAAGCTAGAAGCGGATTATAAGCATGAGTTAGTAGGGGAAAGAGTCCTTTCTGGACCGACACACTACGCATACCTTAAGATATCAGAAGGTTGTAACCGTACATGCTCTTTCTGTGCGATACCGCTTATGAGAGGTAAGCACGTATCCAAGACGATAGAAGCACTGGTCAAAGAAGCTGAAAATCTCGCTCGTATGGGTGTGAAAGAGATCATGCTTATAGCTCAAGAGTTGACATATTACGGCCTTGATATTTATAAGAAGAGAGAACTTCCAAAACTACTGGATGCACTTTGTGAAGTAGAAGGTATAGAGTGGATTCGATTACATTATGCGTATCCATCAAAGTTTCCGCTTGATATATTTGATGCAATGGCGAGACAGCCTAAGATATGTAACTATCTAGATATTCCGCTTCAACATGCGGATGATACTATGCTAGAGCGTATGAGACGTCAGATAACTCAGAAGGAACAAAGAGAGTTGATCAAAATAGCTAAGGAGAAAGTGCCAGGAATTAATATTAGAACTACATTCTTAGTGGGGCACCCTGGAGAGACGGAAGAAGAATTTCAGAGTCTATGTGATTTTGTTGAGGATATGAGATTTGATAGAGTAGGTGTCTTCCAATATTCTCATGAAGAGGATACAAGTGCGCACGACATGGTAGATGATGTAGATGCAGAGACTAAGGTGGCACGAGCAAATCGAATCATGGAAATCCAGAACTCTATCTCTATGGATAACAACGAAGTGCTTGTGGGGCAAACTTTGAAAGTCCTATTTGATCGTAAAGAAGGAGAGTTCTTTATTGGACGAACAGAATTCGATAGCCCTGAAGTAGATAACGAAGTATTAGTATCTGCCAAAGATCAGTACGTGAGAATTGGAGATTTTGCTAATGTTCTTATCGAGTCTGCTGAGGATTATGATTTATATGGCAAGGTTGTGTAAGCTTTAAATCTTACACTTTAAAATCAAGGAGCATTCTATATAGCTTAACTTAAGTATCTAATGACTATATTTATCTTGAAAATATTCCTGAGATAAATGATATATATACGTTTAGTCAAGATAATAATGATGATGTTTGTTACATCATTAATTGTTGCACAAGGGCCTACTTTAGAGCCAGAACCTGTTCCTATTACATTAAGAGATTCTAATTATACTCTTCCTGCATTTGATGTTGGTAAATCGACAGTAAATTCTTTTGGTTTCAATTCGGGAATTATATCAGACCCATTCTTACTTATTCAAGGACAAGTTGCAGGTCTACAAGTATATAACAGAGGTGGAGATCCCAATGTACAGAGTATAGCTAGGGTGAGAGGAATAGCTTCATTAGATTCAGATATTCAGCCTCTTGTCGTGATTGATGGAGTTCCTAATTCTGCAATTGAGAATATAGATCCTAATGATATTCTATCTATAGAAGTTCTTAAAAATGGATACGCCAAAGCGCAATATGGCGCACGAGGTTCTAACGGAGTAATAATAATAACAACTAAAAAACATAAGGCTGATTCTTTACTTATGATTCAGTATCATGGTACATTTGGAGTAAGTAGTGCTACTAAAGATATCAATATATTAACCACAAATGAATTCATATCGAAAGGTGGGGTAGATTTTGGTTCAGATAATAACTATTTGTCTGAGATTAAACGGATTGGTATTTCTCAAGCTCAAAATATATCTCTAAGCAAGGGATTCAAAAATTATAATTACAAGGTCTCGGGCAATTACCGAAATACGAGAGGAATATTAAAAGAGTCTGGTTTTCATCAATTTAATGGATCTGCCAATTTATCATTCAACTTATTTGATGATCGACTTAATATTGACTTAAGAGGACTTGCAACAAGGAAAAATCAAAATTTAAGTTTCAGAGAAGCTTTTAGATATGCGGTCACGGCGAATCCTGCGACTCCTGTTTTTGCAAAAGATTCTCCTTTTGCATTCAATGGAAATACGTACGGTGGTTATTTCGAATCTTTAGGTTTGTTTGCTACATATAATCCTGTGGCTATGTTGGATCTTAATAAGAGGACTAACGATGTTATTTCTTATCTATATTCAACTAATGTGAGTTATAAACTATTCAAAGGCTTAGAATTAGGAACTCAATATGCCGCCCAAAAAAGGAAAGTAGAATTCAATGAGTTTGGTCAGGAAACTTCATATTATTTGGGAAGAAGTATTGCAGGTGTCCGATCTGGATTTGGTACCTTTAATTCGGGTGACAATGAATTCGTGTTTAGTGATTCTTATCTTAAATATCAGGGTGAAATTAGACGAATCGCTTTCCAGTTACGTGCTGGTTACAGTTACCAGGAATTCGATTCTGAATCGAATTCTTTTTCCTATGAGTGGCCTGATTTGTCATCTGTAACAGAAGCTGAGATTAGAAATGAGAGTAATAAATTAATCTCTTTTTACAATAATATTAGTTTAAATAGAGACGAAAAGCTGTTCTTAGATGTTGGGTTAAGATATGAAGGCTCATCCTTACTGGCAAGTGATTCTAAATGGCAGTTTTATCCTTCTGCACAGATCTCCTATGATTTAGGCGGTTTCATGGATAGTGAAGAGGATCATTTTTTGGTGTCTGGAGGTTTTGGGGTTACTGGTTCGCAGAATGATATTTATGTACCTAATTCTGTAAGTTCGTTCGTTGAGTTTCTAGTTGAGAAAAACAGTGAGTACGACTTAGGTGCCAACTATTCTAATAGTAACTTTCAATTAAGTTTTGAGGTGTTCTCAAGAGTTTCTAGCAATGTCAATATCAATGATATCGTACCTTTTCAAGATCCTTACAGCAATATCTCTACTAGAGGATTTGATTTATCGTTAGGCGCTAATTTAGTCGATAATGAAAATATAAAATATACTTCAAATCTACTCTTATCTTCTTACAAATCTACAGTAGATTTCGAGTTTGATGTTTCATACGCTAGCCCGGGTGGGCCTGGTTTCGGAAGTGCTTCTTTATTAAGTATTGGTAACGGAGGAGAGTTTGGTGAGATATACGCTCCTGTTTTTGAAGGAATAGATGCTGATGGTTTTACAATTTATAAAGATGTAAATAATGATGGCCAAATAACTGTATTTTCTCCAGGTGATGAGAATTCTGATTATGACGTCGTTGGAAATGCAATTCCAGATTTTGAGTTGGGCTGGCAACATAATATCAAAGTCGCTAGTTATGATATCAATGTACTTTTTCGTGGTGCGTTTGGACATAGTTTGATCAACCTCAACAGAATGTTCTATGAGAATAATCTTGCTTCAAACGGAGTTTATAATAGTGTCAACACAAATAAAACGGTCGAGGGTCTTAATGAAGCTAGATACTCGTCTCTGTATGTAGAAGACGCGAGCTTTATAAAATTAGATAATCTATCCATCTCAAGGTCCTTCACAATAGGTGATGATAATCGGGTGTTGAGTTTATCTCTTACAGGTCAGAATTTATTGACGATCTCAGCCTACACTGGAGCAGATCCAGAACCATCGTTCTATGATGTTGATGGTTCTGGATATTTCTCGCCAGGGATAGATAGAAGAGCTACTTATAGACCTTCTCGGACTATTTCTATCGGTGTGGCGTTTGATCTAAATTGAAGGAGCTAGTTATTCGTATATTAATAGATCAGCCTCGATATAACGAAGGTCACCAATAGTTTCGAAGTTTAGAAATACGATAGCATCTGCCCCTTTTTCTTTTGCATCACATATCATCGATTCTTCCATATCATCGAGAGATAGTGATTCATCATTCTCGTTATTAGCATTCATCTGCCCCATAACTGAGAAGAAAGGATCGATGTCGTAAATTGAATAATAAACATCCACATCTTCTGTAGATTCAAAATCATTTCCTAGATAATCTATGTTTGGATCAGTACAAGAAAAAATGGAAAGGATCAAAGCAAAGTATAAGTATTTCATATGTTTAAATTTTTATTTTCTCTGTAAATCAACGATTTATATTTAATCATTTCCTTGGATATCTAAGCTATTTCTGACTCAATAAATATAAATTTAAGGGCAATTAATATTAATACAGGAAGCTAATTTTTTCCTCTGGTCTATAAAGCTCAGTCATCGGAGTTTCATAAGTTTAAAATTTTGTTTGGAAAGGAAAATCATTGATTTAGGTTTGATAATTCTCTAGGTGTCTGAAGCTTGTTTATCAGAATATTTAATGCCCCTAAAATTAGTCAATGGTCTTAATCTCTTCCTCTGGTTTTTATAGTCTAGATGACAAAGTTTCATATTACAAGATTTAATTATCCTTATGACGGTCGAACCAATTAAGAATCCTTATGTTAGGTCCTTAATTATAACATATTTAACTTTTTTCTGAAGGTATGGTTAATTCTGATAAGTCTATTTTTGAGTATAATATTCCACCATTTGTACAAGTTGGTGCTGTGCTAATATTAATACTAGTATTTATACTCATATCCAGCGGTGCTGGATATCTTGGGATATCAGATGCGGATTCGGGCACTCCGTGGTTGATTGCAGTATCCTTATCATTCTTTTTTACGATAGCCAATAGTGTAATGAGTCTGGCATCGGACAACATGAATAAATACTGGGTGCAGTCCATACTAAGTTATTTTCTACTTGCATTCTTAGGAGGTGGTTTAGCATATCTGTTTTCAGGCGACTCAATGGATTTGCATGGATCATATAAATGGCTGTATGTAATGTTTGGGATGGGGCACATATTTTTCTTAGCTTTGATAAGAACATTGCGGAAAATTGTAACGTTAGCTAAAGAACAAGATAGTCGATTAAGAGGTGAGGATTAAAACCTCAATTTTAAATTATAAATAGAGCGGTATGAATAGGATAGTTGTTATGTTAATGCTTTTAAGTTTCATGAGTTGTAAGAGTAATTCTCAACAAATAAAGGCAGAAACGGAGAAGGTCGAAGAAGTGAAAAGCAATTCTGAACTTGAAATTGAAAAACGTGCTTCTGAAACGAGTTTTACAAATTCTAAAGGCGAAGTTATTCAGAAAATAGTAAAGACGCCGGAAGAGTGGGCTTCAGAACTAGGGAAACAGGAGTATTATGTGATAAGAAAAAAAGGAACTGAACGATCTTTTACTAGTCCCTTATTAACCAATAAAGACAATGGAGTCTATACATGTGGTGCTTGTGACTTGCCATTGTTCGAAAGTGATACTAAGTTTAAGTCTGGAACTGGATGGCCAAGTTTCTATCAACCTATTGACAAGAAAGTAATTCTCGAAGATACTGATCATGATCTTGGATATGCTCGTACGGAAGTTATGTGCAGAAGGTGTGAAGGTCATCTAGGTCATGTATTCAATGATGGTCCAGAACCAACAGGGTTGCGTTACTGTATTAATGGTGTTAGTTTAGCATTTAAAAAGGGTAAGTAACGGATGATAATTCCTATCGTAAAATCAATGTTTGTAAGAGATTTGGATCGCTTACATTTTCAAATAGATAATTTTAAAGAGGAGTCCAATATTTGGAGAGTAGATGAAGGCGTAACTAATAGCGCTGGAAATCTTGCTTTGCATATAATTGGAAATTTAAATGCTTTTATCGGAGCTGAGCTTGGGCATACGGGTTATGTTAGAGATAGACATGCTGAGTTTTCTTTGAAGAATGTTCAAATAGAGACAATTCTAAAAGATATTACCGAGACAAAACAAATGATAATTCAAGTTTTAGATTCTTTAGAGGAGTCGCAGTTGGATTTAATATATCCTAAAGTAGTTTTCAAAGAGCCAATGACAACCAAATATTTTTTGATTCATCTTACCACGCACTTGGCCTATCATTTAGGGCAGGTCAACTATTATAGAAGGCTTTTCGAGAATTAAATTAGAAGTAATTGTAGATTTTAGTTTGATTTTCTTATTCCTATTTCGATTTATTTTACCTTTTGGTAGATAATAATGTCGTAAAAAAATAAAAAAAAACATATTTGTTATCTTATTCACAGCTAGAAATGTGGATACAATTTTATATTTTGCACTCATTATTAGTTAATCATAAAATCAGGATCAATTATACTGATTCAACCAATCTAAAACATTATGAAAAAAACTTTTCTCTTAATGTTCTTTGCAGTAGTAAGTCTAGCGCTTAATGCTCAAATGAACAAGATCGATTTTCAAGAATATACCCTTGATAATGGTCTGCACGTAATTTTACATCAAGATAAGTCTACGCCAATTGTAGCTGTATCAATCATGTATCATGTTGGATCAAAAAATGAGAAGCCAGACAGAACTGGATTTGCTCACTTTTTTGAACATTTATTATTTGAAGGATCTGAAAATATTGACAGAGGAGAATATACAACCTATGTTGAAAATGCAGGAGGTACATTGAATGCCAATACTTCATTCGATAGAACATACTACTATGAGATACTACCTTCAAATCAATTAGAGTTAGGTCTTTGGTTGGAGTCAGAAAGATTACTTCATGCTAAAGTTGAAGATAAGGGAGTTGAAACTCAGAGAGAAGTTGTAAAAGAAGAAAGAAGATTAAGAATAGATAATCAACCATACGGATCTATCTTACAAGAGTCTATGGCTAGAGCATTCACTAAGCACCCATATAACTGGCCAATTATCGGATCTATGGAACACTTGAATGCAGCGGAAGAGAAAGATTATAAGCAGTTTTATAATGATTTCTATACGCCAAATAACGCAATACTATCAATCGCAGGTGATATCGACTATGATCAAGCTAAAGTATGGATCGAGAAATACTTCGGATCTATTCCGGTAAAGAATCCTAATGTATACAGACCTTCAATCAAAGAGCCTGCTCTTGGAGGAGAAGTAAGGGATACAATCTATGATAACATTCAATTGCCTGCCGTAGTTATGACATATAGAATTCCTGCACAAGGAACTCCTGATTACTATGCTGTAGCAATGTTAGGTACATTATTATCTAATGGTCAATCATCTAGATTATACAAAGCATTAGTTGATGAAGAGCAGAAAGCTGTACAGGTAGGAAACTTTCCATTAGGTCTCGAAGATCCGGGTGCTGCTATTACTTATGGTATAGCTAACATGGGAGTTGATATTTTAGATGTTGAGAAATCTATCGATGCACAAATAGAAATGGTTCAAAATGAACTAATTAGTGATGTAGAATTTCAAAAGTTGAAAAACCAAACAGAAAACGATTTCATTAGTTCTAATTCTAGAATTGCAGGAATAGCTGAAAGTCTTGCAAATTACAAGATGTACTTTGGTGATACGAATCTTATTAATAACGAGCTAGATAGATACTTAGCCGTAACTAAAGAAGATATCCAAAGAGTGGCAAAGGAATATTACAATACTAATAATAGAGTAGTACTTCATTACCTACCGAAACCAGTGAATCCATAGGCAAAGGCTTTGATTCGAAATCTATAAATAGAACCAACAATAAATAAATTATGAAACACCATTGATTGAGCTTGCGGAACAAGAAGAAATAAGAATTGGAAATAGTATGTATTGCCATTAAATTTTTATTTATATGTTACGTTTTACAAGCTTTAATCTTCCGAGGAGGTAATTAATCATAGATCGGTGATTTCTAAAAAATAAAATTTTAAACTAATGAAAAAATATTCAATATATCTTTTGTTCATGGGAGTGTTTTTCATGCAGTGTAGCAAGAAGACTACTGACGGCATGGTTGACAAAGGAACAGAAATGGTTAAGGAGGTTGCAAGTGAGACATCTTGGAGATCTGGCGTGCCATCACCTGGAGAAGCTAGAGCTATCCAATTAGGAGAAGCGAATTCTTTTGATTTGAGCAATGGATTGAAAGTAATCGTTGTAGAAAATCATAAAATACCAAGAGTGTCGTATCAATTATCATTAAACAATGATCAAATTCTAGAGAAGGATCAAGTAGGATTCGTATCTGTTGCTGGATCATTAATGGGAACAGGAACTACGACAAAGTCAAAAGCAGATATCGATGCTGCTGTAGATTTTATTGGTGCTAGATTAAGTACACAAGGAAGTGGTGTATTCGCAAGTGGATTGAAAAAACATTCGCAGAAGCTTTTAGAAGTGATGACTGATGTTCTTTATAATCCATCATTTCCGGAAGAAGAGTTCAAGAAAATCAAGACTCAGACAATCTCAGGTTTGTCACAAACAGCAAGTAACGCTGATGCAATGGCTGGTAATGTAGCTGGAGTATTGAACTATGGAGTTAATCATCCATATGGTGAGATCCAAACTGAAGATGATGTTAACAATATGACGATTGAGAATATCAAAAAGTATTACAACACATACTTCAAACCTAATAATGCATATTTAATTATAGTAGGTGATGTAACACCAGCTGAAGCTAAAGCAGATGCTGAAAAGTATTTTGCTTCTTGGAAAAGTGGAAAGATACCTGCAACTAATTATAGTGCGCCAGCAGAAGTGAAAGGATCAAACGTAGCATTCGCAAATAAAGATGGTGCTGTACAATCTGTAATCAGAATAACATATCCTGTAAATCTTAAGCCTGGTGCTGATGACCAAATAAAGTCTTCAGTTATGAATAGTATTCTTGGTGGTGGTGTTTTCTCTGGTAGATTAATGCAAAACTTAAGAGAAGATAAAGCATATACTTACGGATCTAGATCGAGTTTGTCAGCTAATTCATTAGTTGGAAACTTCAACGCTGGAGCGAGTGTAAGAAATGCTGTAACAGATAGTTCTGTATACGAGATCTTATACGAAATGGAAAGATTAAGAACAGAGCCGGTAAGTGCAGAAGATATACAATTAGTAAAGAATTCTATGGCTGGAGGGTTTGCGAGATCATTAGAATCTCCTCAGACAATAGCTAGATTCGCTAGGAACATTTATAAATTCAATCTTCCTGCAGATTATTATGAAACTTACTTACAGAAGTTAGATGCAGTATCTATTGCTGATATACAAGCAATGGCTATGAAATACATCAGACCAGAAAATGCAAATATTGTAGTTGCTGGATCGAAAGATGAAGTAGCAGCTAACTTAATAAAATTTGATGCTGATGGTGTTATAGATTTCTATGATGCGTTCGGTAAGAAATTAGAAGCACAAGAAACGGCAATGCCAGAAGGTGTAGATGCAAAAGCTATCGTGTCAGATTATATTGATGCAATCGGTGGTATGGCTAAGGTTAAGGCTGTAAAGACAATGGTATCAAAGTATAAAGCTGACATCATGGGTCAAGCGGCAGGAATGGAAACTGGTCAGAAAGACAACAAAATGTTCTACATGGAGATGTCAATGGGTGGTAACATTATGCAAGAGCAAAGATTTGATGGTGTACAAGCTAAAGTAGGTGGAATGGGACAGAGCCAAACAATTACTGAAGGACCAGAAATAGATGCAATGAAAGAACAAGCAAATGCTTTCGGTCAGTTATTATACTTAGCTGGTGATAGTCCTTACACAATTGATCTTAAAGGTATCGAAGATGTGAAAGGATCTAAAGCTTACAAAGTACAGGTAACTAAAGCATCAGGTGATAAGTTATATGAATTCTATGATGTAAAGAATAACTTATTGATCAAAACTATGTTGACACAAGATGTTCCAGGTGGTGAACCACAATCTATCACTACTGAAATAGCTGATTATAAAGAAGTGAGTGGTATCATGGTTCCACATAAGGTGACAATCCTTGGAGCAATGCCATTTCCTTTGGTAATGAATGCTGAAAGTATAACGTTAAACGGTACTATTCCGGCTGCAAAATTCAAGACGAACTAAAAGTTTTGAGTTAAGCATTGATAAAATACGAACAGGCTGCAAGTTAATTCTTGCAGCCTGTTTTTATTTGCTTCTGTTTATCGGCCACGAAAGCCTATGTCTCTTCTAATTGAATAGAAGACTATGTCTTTTCTAATTGAATAGAGGACTAAATGATTTTGGCGTTAGCAAAGCAGATGAAAGTTTAGTTGCTCGTCACCAGAAACATTTTCTTACGCTAAAGAAACTTCGATTTCTTTCTCTACATCACGTAACTTCTCTTTACACATCTTGATTAATTCTGCAGCACGTTTTACTTCCTTGCCCAGTTCATCGAGTCCTATTTCTTCGTTTTGCATTTTAGCGACGATAGATTGTAATTCGCTGTATGCTTTTTGGTATGAATTATCTGCCATGTTATTTGTTAAGTTTTGTGATTTTAGCTTCTGCTGAGCCTTCGTAATAGTTTATAATTACAGTATCATCTATATCCAGTGCTTGGACATCAGTGACCGTTTTATTGTCTTTTTGAAGCATTACAAACCCTCGTTTCAATACGTTCTTTGGATCTGCCATTTTAATAATTTGCTCAGTGTATGATATGTGTTCTGTTAGTTCTTTGAGACTGTATTTTGCCGCTTGTCTTAATAGTTCTTTTGTCTGATCTAAATGTAAATGATTAGACCTTAATATTTCCTTCGGCTTCAGAGCTATCATTTGAGTGATTTGCTCAAGTTCTAATTTGTTGTATTCTACCTTTTGTTTTGCTCGTTGATTGATCCATTGCATAGCTTGTATCATCTGCGACTCGAATTGCATATTCCGATCAATAACGAATGCAGCAACCGCAGTGGGTGTTTTTAAAGCAGAAAAGGATACTAAATCAGCTACAGTACTATCAATTTCATGTCCAATTCCTGTTATTACTGGAATTGGAAAAGTAGCAATCTTATGTCCGATATTATAATTGTCAAATGATGCTAAATCAAGCTTAGCACCGCCACCTCTTATAATGGCTACACAATCGTATTCGTTTTGTTTTAGCTCGATGGTTTCTAGTGCAGCACAAACTTCTCTTTCAGTGTTTGTTCCTTGCATTGCAGCTGGGAAGAGGTCTATTTTGATATCATAACCATATTCATTATTGGCAATCTGTGCTTTAAAATCTGCAAATCCGGCAGCTGTAGCTGATGATATCACAGCTACTCTTTGGATTACATCGGGAAGGGTAGTGAAGCTATTTTTTTCTATTACACCAGCTTGTTTTAACTTTTCAATTATTTTCTGACGGGCCATTTCCATTTGTCCAATGGTGTAGCTGATGTCAATGTCCTCTATATTAAGCTTGAGACCATATCGTTCGTGGAACTCCACAGTAACCTTCAGCTTTACCTTGGTACCTTCAGTAAGGATCGAGGGTAGTAAATCGCCAAGTTTCTTTTTGATAAAGAGAAATGACTTATACCATATAACAGCGGCACTCTGGGCTTTGACTAGATTGTCTCCCTCCGAATGTTGTACAACTTCCATGTATACTTGGCCTCTTACTTCCTTTACTTGGCTAATCTCACAGTTGACCCATATTGGTTCTGTGAAATTGAGTGCCATCACTTGTTTGATATATTCGTTGAGTTCGAAAAGTGAGTATGAGGTCATCTATTAATTTGAAGATCAAGTTATAAATATAATATTCTGTAAAGATGCAATAATGATTGATTGAAGGTATAAAATTAACTTCTCAATTTTATAAACAAAGATTGAAACGGATGAGGTTTCTATTGTTTAAATATTTTCTTAGAAAAATACAACTTTCCATAATCATCAAAGCCAGTAATAATATACATCCCTGTCGCTAATTTTCGTGTAGAAATCTGACCAACAGCATTACTTAGATCGACTTTGTAATTTGCGATTGGCGTGCCAGCTAAGTTAAATATAACAATGCTAGTTGCTTCACAGTCACAGTTGACATTAAGGTAATCTTCCGCAGGGTTTGGATAGAATCTTAAGTCATCTACATTTGGATTATCAACAGACAATTTGATGTTAGACCAGAAAGTAGCCCACGGTCTTGCTTGTTTAATAATCAATTGACCATCTTTTGTGATTTTGTACTCTATATCCATAGCGAAGTCCAGGCTTTCTTCTGCTTTGTAGAGCGTTTGGAATTCATCATGGATGACTGTTAAGAAGTCTCTCATTTGATCCAGATATTGCTCGTCCATCACAAGTTCATCGTCATCTAATAAGCTAGAATATCTAAGTACTATATAATCATCTTCGGTCACCGAATATCTGTCTAGCAATATTTCCTCTGGTGCAGAAAAAGCGTCAGGGTTAGTTACTAGATTTTCACCTACTTGTGTGTTTAAGTAATAGGTATCTTCGGTTTGGTATATTGGATCAGTACTTACTCCTACGCCATTGGCCTTTTCATCAGGATAGTTCGGGTGACAGAGGATACCCATCGATGCAATGTACTGATTGACTCTATAGAAATCCCGTTCATCAAATGCTCGGAAATTCCACATACTCGCATAGACCTGCTTTACAGATTTTGAAATGTGACCTTCATCAGGGTGTTGCGTTTTTGATGTGTAAAGTCCTGCACCGCTAAACCCCGGTAGATCTTCATTGTTAGTACTCGATCTACAGCGAATAGACGTGCCTTCGGGAAATGAGGTTTGCATATCCTCCAATTGGTCAAGCATCCACTGAGGCATATCTGCATCTTTTATCTCTTCTCTGAAGTTATCAAGAACATCTAATCTATAATTCAAATCAGATTGGAAATCTGGATCATTGATCATATCATCTACATCCTCAAAGAAGCCATTGTGTTTCATGAATTCTTGATAATAGTAAAAAGGAATACCGTAGCCATCAGGTATTGTTTGATCTGGAAATCCGAATGTACGCATAGTCGCTACATTTGACGTTTTAGCACCAAACCCATCTGCCATATCAAATCCTATTTCGTCTAATGGTAATATTGATGTGTAGCTAAGATTAAGATCTGGCGTTTGTTCTTCTGTTGGACGGATATCTTCGAACCAAAGATTAACTTCCTCTAGCGTCGCTTCCCTTATGAAATATTTGTCTTGTTCTACTCGATAGTATATGTACTTATCTAACAAATTGGCAATAGAATCAACCGCTAGTGGATCTCTGATGTATGCATTCGGTAGATTGTCTTGAATAGCTCTTAGATTTACATGAGAGAGTGGTGTTTGTACAAATGAGGTCATAATACCACCAACTCTTGGGAGTGCATTTGGGACTGCGTCATATAATACTACATCTCTTGAATTGGGAGTTTCGTTCAATGACATTTGCCTAAAGAAACCAAAGCCTTCAGAAACATTTAGAGCTAGATAATCTATGTCTGCATATACATCTTCTTCTAGAAGAATAGGTACACGTGATTCATCAAATAGTTCTCTGTCGTCTTCATATTCTGATTGGCTGACAACAGGGACAAAATAGGATAAGTTGTTTTTTAAGAACGGCATGTTAGCGGCTATCAGTTCATGACACTTTTGCACGGTTTCAAACGGTCTGCCGGCTCCAACACTGTAGTTGAAACTAAAATCACCAAGTGTTCCATTATTAGAAACTACTGTAGGGTTGTATGTTATTTCTCCCTTGATAAGGCTTGGGTCTTCTATCCAGTGAGGTGCAGCAGCTTCCATGAATTTTCTATGGAGGTAGTGTGTTTCACTGTTTATAAAATACAGTTCTGGAAGGTCTGTGTCGAGATTTACTATTGCAAATTTGACGAACTGTTTATCGTTTAAGAATGGTGACCATGGTACTATCGTATCGGCAAGAGAAAGCTCTTTGAATTTTGTTAAGCTATTCACGGATACTAAACCGTTTTCAAATTCGATTGCTGGTGCAAAATTTAAAGGGCCTTGTGTAGGTATGTCATTGTTTTCTGTGATGTCATCGATACCATCTCCATCCGTATCGATTGGTTCATTAATTGAGAACTCCAATACTTGATAGTGTTCTATAGGAAGGGCTTTTAAGGACTCACTGATTATTGTAGTTCCCCCGTTACCAATTGTCAATGATGTCGGATGAGAAAAGAGGTCTTCTTGTTTATTTTTGACATTTAGAATGTAATAGTTGTTCGAAGATGATGATATTTCTAATTGAACCTGACCATTGTTATTTATCGAGTAGTTACTAATTGCTACTTCTTGGCCAAAGGAAATCAATGGTGCAATAAGAATCACTAAAAAAAGAATACGTTTTATTATGATCATGGTCTATGATATGGGTTAACTAACTGTGTAAATATAGTAAACCAGAAGGTTATATTTTGTCGTCTGTGAATATTATAGAAACATTTTAGTTTACTAGTAAAAAAGATCCTAATTTTTGAATACCCCACCGTGATCGGATGGAGCATTTACCAAAAAAAATCCAACATGAAAGTCTGAAATCGAATCTTTTAGTTGTAAGGCGTTTTTATGCAAAAACATCTTTTTATAACCCCGCCGCAAGCATCGGAGAATTTAAGTATTAAACCTTTTTTAATTTCAACTGTCTATGTAGTTCCATAGTGAACTAAATAATATAAATTTGCAGAAATTTAATCCATACAATCATTTCGGGTTTCTTACCAATAGGGTAGCTAGACTTATAGTCAAAGCTGTACAACCTGATATGGACACAGAAGGGCATTGTTTTCCAGCGTCATGCATAGGAATATTAGCGGAGCTGTGGGCCAATGATGGAATCAGCCAAAAGTACTTAGGTACAGCGTTGATCAAGAATAAAAGTAGTATCACAAAAATGCTTTTGTCACTTGAGACTGAAGGCTTGATTGTGAAAAAAGATGATCCTGATGATGGAAGAGGAAAGTTGATCTATCTGACTCAAAAAGGAAGAGAAATGCAATATATCATAGAAGGTAAAAGTGGCGAGATGGAAGAGATGCTACTAACTGATTGTAGTCAAGAAGAGATTGTAATAGCGAAGAAAGTAATGGCGGAGATGTATGAGAAGCTTTATTATAAAGTAAATGGACATAATCCGATTGTCAATTCTAATAATAATAAGTAACAACGATTCACCAAGCAATTAAGAAGCTTGATAAGAAAGAATAGATATCCTCAATAGAAAAGTCATTTATTGAGCTTTAATATAAAATAGAATACCAACTCTAAGATGGAAAAAACTAATAAAACACGTAGGAATATTGTATCAACCATAATCACATTATTGATTTTAGGATTGGCTGGATTTTTATTCAAAACTTTGGAAGGGCAGAAAAAGTCTACTGTTTCTGATAAGGTAGTGAAGAAAGAAAGAAGAAAAGTCGAAGTTTCTAGTTTCGCAGCTAGTACGCAGGCTAATAGTATAGCTGTAGATGGCAGAGTTCAAGCACATGAAAGGGTGAATTTGACGTCAAGGGTCCAAGGAGTAATGCAAGAAGCTGGGAAGTCTATCAAAGAAGGTAAATATTTTAAGAAAGGAGACCTCCTATTTTCAATAGATAAACAAGAAGCAGATTATGCGATGAAAGCACAAAAAAGCTCGCTGATGACTGCAATAACTCAGATGATGCCAGATTTGAAGTTTGATCACGTCCAATCCTTTGATACTTGGAAGTCCTATTTGGATCAATTTGATGTTAATAAACCAATTAAAGCATTACCAGTAGCTAAAACTGATCAAGAGAAATACTATGTGTCAGGCAAGAACATTTATAATCAATATTATAACATCAAAAGTCAAGAAACACGACTGAATGAGTATAGTATCTATGCTCCTTTTTCAGGAGTTATCACTGCGATCAACGTATATCCAGGAACATTGATTAGTCCAGGTCAAGTTTTGGCTTCAATGATTAATACGGAACAATTTGAAATATCAACGCCTATACCATTGAGTGATCTTAAGTATGTTTCTATTGGGCATACAGTAGAATTATCATCATCTGATCTATCAAAAACGTGGAAAGGGAAGGTAAATAGAATAGGAACACAGATTGATGCTGCTACTCAGAATATTCCATTATATATAAGTGTATATGGGCGTGGATTGAAAGACGGAATGTACTTAAAAGGTAGCTTGAAAGGTCAGAACTTAGAAGATGTAACTAAGATCCCTAAAGATCTCTTTGTAAGTACCAACGCTGTATATGTGGTGCAGGATTCTACATTAGTACTGAAGGAGTTATCAGCGGTAAAGCGCTTAAGTAATAATGTAATGGTGCGAGGTTTATCTGAGGATGACCAAGTAGTATCAAGCTCACTTGCAGGATTATTCGAAGGTCAAAAAGTAAATTATTAAATACGGTGATTAGATTTTTTAATCTATGAATTCATAAATATATAGAAAATGAGAAGCATCGTAAAATATTTTATAAATAATGAGATTGCGGGTAATATCCTGATGATCTTATTATTCATCGTGGGGCTGGTGGGGCTTTCGCAGATGAAAACAACTTTTTTTCCGGAAGTAGAAAGTAGAAATATATCTATACAAGCTGTATATCCGGGATCATCTCCAGAGGAAATAGAAGAAGGAATCGTTTCTAAAATAGAAGAGAATCTGAAAGGATTAACTGGGATAGAGCAAGTAACATCTGTATCTTCTGAGAATGTAGGAAGCATCCAGATTGAGGTACTCAAAGGATACGATACAGACGTGATATTACAGGATATCAAAAATGCTGTGGATGGGATCAATTCATTTCCAGTGGCGATGGAACCGGTGACAGTATATAAAAGAGAAAACTTAGGAAAAGTACTTGACTTTGCCATATATGGTGATGTACCGTTAAAAACCTTAAAAACGATAAGCCGTAGAATTGAAGATGATTTACTCGCTATTGAGGATTTATCAAAAATCACGTTATCTGGTTTTCCTGAAGAAGAGATAGAGGTTACATTCAGAGAGAATGATTTAAGGTCATATAATATTACGTTTCAGGAAGCTGCACTTAAGATCAGACAGACGAATATAGAGCTGACAGGTGGAACGATAAAAACGAAAAAAGAAGAACTTCTGATAAGAGCAAACAACAAAGAATATACAGCTAAAGGCCTACAGGAAATAGTCGTAAAAACAAATCCAAATGGTGGAATAGTAAAGCTATATCAAGTAGCGGATGTAAAAGATAGATGGGAAGATAAGCCTCAAAGAACCTACATCAGTGGTGAACCAGGCGTAGTCGTCAAAGTCCAAAATACATTAGAAGAGGATATGATTACCATAGCCGATAATGTAAGGGATTATATCGATAAGTTCAATAAAGAAAATGAAGAGGTACAGGCCATTATTCTAGAAGATTCTTCAGTGACACTAAGACAAAGAATCGAGCTGTTGACTAATAACGGGATCATAGGTTTCTTTATCGTTCTTTTGCTGTTGGCGATGTTCTTACATTATAGACTTGCATTTTGGGTAGCATTGGCTATTCCAATTTCATTTGCTGGTATGTTTCTTTTGGCGTCTATACTAGGAGTTACACTGAATGTAATATCACTATTTGGTATGATCGTAGTAATCGGTATTCTGGTAGATGATGGGATTGTCATAGCCGAGAATATATATCAACATTACGAAAGAGGTGCTGAGCCATTTGATGCAGCTATAGACGGTACTATGGAAGTATTGCCTGCTGTGTTTTCGGCGATTATCACTACTGTTATTGCTTTCTCGGCCTTTTTCTTTATCGATGGGCGGCTAGGTGATTTCTTTAGAGAAATGGCTATCGTTGTTATATTTTCACTTGTATTTTCATTGGTAGAAGGTGCATTGATACTTCCTGCCCACATCGCTCACTCAAAAGCTCTGAAGCGTGGTGAAAAGCCTAATGCTATCATGAGAGGTTTGGATAAGATGATGGCCTTCTTGCGTGATACTTTATATACGCCTGTTTTGACTTGGGCCGTAAAATTTAACTACCCAACATTAGCAATTTGTGTTGCTGGGTTGATGATTACATTCGGAGCGTTGAAAGGTGGTATAATAAAAGGTACATTTTTTCCAGTTATTCCGAGAGATAACTATACGGTAAATCTTAAATTGCCAGCTGGAACAAGAGAAGATATTACGCTAGATATTCTGGATAGAATTGAAGAAGCGACCAATGAAGTAAATGAGGAACTATCTAAAGAGTTTTTCTCTGATGGAGTTTATCCAGTCACTAAAATGCAGAAAAATGTAGGGCCAGCTTCATATCAAGGAGATATTATTGTCTCTCTTTTGGATGGGGAGACGAGGGGGGAGATATCTGCGAGAACTATCATAGCAAAAGTCCGTGAGAAATTAGGAACAGTAGAAGAAGCTGAGACATTGACATTTTCTTCAGGTTCCCCATTCGGGAAGCCCGTTTCGGTTTCATTATTAGGGACAGATTCAGATCAATTAGAATTAGCAATCGCAGCTGTGAAGGCTAACTTGTCAAAGATATCTGATCTTAAAGATATAGTAGACAATAATCAGCAAGGACTCAAGGAAATTTCATTAGAGTTGACTCCGCAGGCTTATAACTTAGGATTTACGCTACAAGATATAATATCACAAGTTAGACAAGGATTCTTTGGTGCTGAAGCTCAGCGTATACAAAGAGGGGAAGATGAGGTAAGAGTATGGGTAAGATATGATCTCGATGACCGTTCCGATATTTCTGATCTATCTGATATGCGAATTAGATCAGCAGATGGTCGTTCTGTTCCATTATCAGAATTGGCAAATTTCAAAACAGAGAGAGGCGTAATCAATATTAATCACCTTAATGGTGAAAAGGAAGTGAGAATCGAGGCAGATGTGTCGAGCGATGGAGTAAGTATAAGTGATATTACAACGGATATAAAAACGATCATAATTCCTGAGACTTTAAAAGATTATCCGAGTGTTAGGGCTTCATATGAGGGACAATCAAGACAGCAAGCTAAAACATCGAATTCTCTTGCATTGGTGATGCCTTTGATATTTATGATGATGTTTTTCGTGATTGTTATTACATTCAAGTCAGTAAGTCAGGGGCTTTTGGTATTGGGCTTACTTCCATTTGGATTTATTGGAGTTGGTCTTGGACACTGGGTGCATGGATTGCCTATTAGTTTGTTTTCAATTTTGGGAGTAATCGCTTTGATCGGAATATTTGTGAATGATGCATTGGTATTCATTACTACGTTCAATGAGCGAATCAAAGAAGGTATGGAAGTCCGTGAAGCCGTAATTGAAACAGGTCGAGCTAGATTTAGACCCATTTTATTGACATCTATTACAACGATAGCTGGATTAGCACCATTGATCGCTGAGAAGAGTTTTCAAGCTCAGTTTTTGATCCCAATGGCTATATCTGTTGCATATGGATTATTAATAGGGACTTTTATATTGCTTGTTCTGATTCCTGCGCTGCTCGTGATATCGAATAAGTCGAAAGTAGGATTAGTTAAATTATATACTGGAGAACATGTAGACCCGCGAAGCGTAGAACCGGCCAATCCAGACAAGAAAGGTCATTTCTGGCTTTATGCTTCAGTGTTGGTGTTGATATATTTACTCATCAAAGTATTGCCTTTAATTTTCGGCTAATTGATGAATGATAAAAATTAAAAAATATGAAATACACATATATATTACTTCTTAGTTTATTTAGCTGTTTCTCTTTTGGGCAGCAAGTGATGACATTGGAGAAAGCACTCTCCATTGGATTGGAGAACAACTTTGGAATTAAGATCGCGGATAAGGCAATAGAAATAGCGGAGAATAATAATACATGGGCTAGGGCAGGGAAGACTCCTACTGTAGACCTCAATGGTTTTTTCAATAACAATCTTACATCTGACAATAACCCAGCAAGTTTTTTGCAGGGAACATTTTATAATGGAAGCATAGGTGCTACAGCAAATGCAAATTGGGTACTTTACAACGGTGGCCGGATAGCATTAAGTAAGGATCAGCTTAATTTAGCGGTTGGTCAAGAAAAATTGAGTAAGTCATCTGATATTAATTTCCTATTCAGAACGATCTATCAACAGTATTACGAAGTTGTTTTTCAGCAAGAACAACTTGCCGTGCTTAATCAAGTGTTAGTGCTTTCTCAAGATCGATTAGCATATGAGACAACTAAGAAAGAGTTTGGGTCTTCTAATGCCTATAATCTATTACAATTCGAATCATCTGTATTAGCGGATACGAATTCTATCATAAGTCAGGAACAACGAGTCGATGTTGCAAAAAGGAATTTGAACAATACACTAGATATTAGCGGCTACGAATCATATACGTATAGTGATCGTTTGAGTATCAACCCTGAAGAAATTGATGCTGATAAGTTAAGGCAAGCACTTAGTGAAGAGAATTACACACTTAAGAGCTTAGAAATGATTGCTAGTTTGAATAAACTAAATACAGGGATTGCTAAAGCTGCAACGAAACCGACAGTCAGTATTTCTGGATCAGTAGGTTTTGCAGAAAACGGATTTAAGTTCTTTGCGGATGATCCTAATACTGGTGATCCGTTCCCGTTCCTTTTGAGTAACAGGTTTACCGGTGCAATAAATGCTAATCTTTCATGGAACCTGTACGATGGAGGAGTTAGAAATGATAATATTCAATCTGCCAAGATTCAGGAAGAAATAGATCAACTCACGATACTAGAAGCAAAAGCCGAACTTAACAATCAGTTAGATATACTGATAGACAACTATTATAATCAAGTAGAATTACTTCAGTTAACAGATCGTCAAATCCAAATTGCGCAGCAAAATCTTAAAATCACTGAAGAGCGGTTCAAAGCTGGTCAATTAACATCCCTGGATTATAGGAATGTACAGAATCAATATTTGAATGCTGCATACTCAAAGGTAGGAGCAATCTATAGCTTATTGATAACAAAAAGTGAGATAGATTTTTTGGTTGGAGTATTTGAGGATTGATAAGCTATTAAATATAGATATATCGATTGACTATTGATAGGGGGAATGTGAAAACAAGAAAGCCCCTCAGATATCAATTCCAATTCATTGGAATTCATTTTATATCATATAACTTGTATCTATCTCTCATCACTTCACATTAGTATCTTTCTTTTTTAAGCATAGCGAATATGATATTCAGTTTATAAGATATGGAAGACTAGATAACTATCATAATCCCTCAATTCTATAGATTTTATGGCGAAGGCCTATCTAGAATGACACGGGGATGAGCTGGACGTGCGATATTTTAATCCTAACCTGTTTTGGAAGAATAATTATAACATTTCTATATTTTTATAATTGGGGTGTTATATTCTTCTTTTTATTGATACTTAAATCCTCGTTTGCTTGCGTCGAGATCATAAAAAAGATGTTTTTGTATTAAATGCCTTATGACAAAAAAGATCCTATTTTAGTTCCTTCTGGTTATATGTCGAATAGAGTGATTGAATAATTATAAGATTCATTACTGACATAGAAAGAAATTGAGAAATCGAAAATCGAGATTGAAAGATACTACTGAACAGTGCTTGTCGCGACAACGAACAATAGCTTACTTCTAATTACTTGAAATTCTGATTAACTCAAGTTTAGCACTTAAGTTTTCGTCTAAGATATTCGAAGTCAATCAAAACGTTTTCGAGACTTTAGTCTCGTATTCATACATGCATTATATGTACGATAAGGTACGAAGCTAAAACATCGAGAACTAGCACGACCTAAAATTGTTAGATTACTGATTATAACCCTATTATCATGTTCGCAGACAGGAGACGTCTACTTCATTTGACTTTGACAATGATGTGATTTTACGTCTTGATACCAACTGGCATTGTAATATCTTTACTAATTACAACGGTTTAGCTACAACACCTTGACTATAGGTATCGGTTTTTCCACTCAAATAAACGCAGAGCCAACTTTTATATCTATTTAATTGGTGACATGGTATTCAATTCCTTTTTGAGTAGTACACCCGTATTGTTACAATTATAATTGAAAAGAATGGGACTGCGAACCATCATTCAATCAAATCTCTACCCCAAATTCCACATCTAAATTCTCCATCATTCATTTTTCTCAAAAGACGCAGTAATTCATACAAGTAAAATTCTTCTCTGAGAGTGATAGATAGGTGAAAGTCTAATACATGTAGCACTTGCTATTAGCAAGGAAGGGGCTTTCTACTATTAAATAATCATATTCCTACCCCAAATTCCACATCTAAATTCTTCATCATTCATTTTTCTCAAAAAAACTTAAAAAAACTTTCATTTCTCAATACGCACCTAATCCATTCAATAAATACGGGTTATAGATTACCAAAAAATGTAATGTGTTTTCATATTAAAAATGGTCATAATATGATATTGACTTTGGTTCAAAAGTTGGTCTAGTAGGGCTGTAATGGAAAAGTTATATCTGATCGTAAGTGATCTGGATCATTTTCTAAACGAAACATTAATCACCTGCAGTGCAAACTGTTTTTACAAACGCAAGATTGGTCCCAACCTCAGAATCTGGAATCAATGGAGCAAAAATGAATTAAACTTACAAATGATGAAAAGACCATTAAAAACACATTTTTACCAGAATGTATGCAATGGACTCCAAACCACAAGAAAAGGACTGATTTCAGCTTTATTCTTGTTATTGGTTTTCAATTTATCCTATTCGCAATCAGCAAGTAGAGTAGAATGTCAATGTCTCAATAATGGGGTAGGTGATGAAGAAACGCAATTTGCGGAAACTATCCGGATCAATTCTGCCACAGGGGAGACTTGGACTGTTGTTTCTTCTACCGGACTATTTACTTCTACAAGTCCTGCACCGCCAGCTGATCCAGTTTTGATTGCAGATGGAACTGTAATTCCAGAAGGAGCAACAGGAACTTACACATTGAGTGCCAGAAGGCTAAACGACAGTGTGTGGAGTATTGTTTTCTCTAACGGAGCCCAAGATTTAACTGTTGAGTCTGTTCATAGATGTGAGCAAGCTTCTAGTGAAATTATTGGTGATTTTGGTTCTTGTATAGGAACAATAGAAACATACCAAGTAGACATACCAACTTCTCAGATCGCGAATATTACGTGGACTGTTTCTGGAGGTGGTACTATTGTAAGTGCTCAAAACAGAAATATAATTTTTGTTGAATGGGGTGATGTTGTAGGTAACTATGAAGTCTCTTTCGAAGGAAATGCATTTGGATATGACGGTCAATCGACTAGTCCTTGTGCTTTCGCCGGAACTAACTCAGTAGCTATAATGGATGAAGAAGCATTTAGTATGGCTTGTAACAATCAAATAAACATATCTCTTAATGGGATTTGTGAATTAGATTTCGTTGCTGATATGGTTCTAGAAGACATGAAGTTTTCTAATGACTCATATGACTTAGAGTTTATTGATGTAGAAACTGATGAAGTTGTAGTTGGTCCTACTCTAGGAATGGAGTATGTCGGTAAGACTCTTCAAGTAAAAGTGATTCACGAATGTAGCGGTAACTCATGTTGGGGACTCTTGCTATTAGAAGATAAATCTATCCCGCAATTAGATTGTGGAACAGATGTAGTATTAGACTGTAATGATTTAATGGATCCATCTAATATTGGATTTCCAGTACCAACGGACGTAGTAATTACTTCTCTTGGAGATGATAAGTACTCATTAGTAGGATTTGATCCTTGTAGTGATGTTACACTTTCTTTCGTGGATGTTCCAGTAACTACAAATTTATGTGAAGGACCTTACAGTTCTATAGTAACTAGAACATGGATAGCGACAGATGATTCTGGTAATACATCTATTTGTTCGCAAACAATCTCTATAAATAGAGCTTCGTTAACAGATATTACATTTCCAAGTAACTGGGATGATGCATTAGGCTCTAATCCGACGATTGAGGCATGTGCAAACTATGCTACATTGGAAAATGGTAATCCTGATCCATCATATACTGGAATGCCAGAAGGTATTTTCTGTCTTAATGTTGATGTAGATTATGAGGATGTTTTGATCCCTATCTGTGGCGAACAGGCATATAAAATAAGAAGAAGATGGATGGTTAATGATTTATGTGATAACCTACCTTCTAGAGAGCACACACAGTTTATCACTGTTATGGATAATACTCCACCAGACATTACAGCACCAGCTGATTTTACAATAGGTACAACACTTGCATCGTGTTCTTCTATAATTGAGGTGCCAGCACCTACTTTTCTTGAAGATTGTTCTGAGCATGATTATACAGTTTCATATAAAACTGCTGATGAAAGTGGAAATCCATATTTTCAACCAAGTATTGAAGGTGTGGTAAGACAGTCAGATGGAACATATTTGATTTCTGGTCTTGACGATATATTTGGTAATATGATTTGGATTGTATTTACTGCAACTGATGTATGTGGTAATATATCGCAAGGATTCAGTGAAGTAATAATAGTAGATGATATCCAACCAATTCCAGTTTGTGATCTTCATACTTTCGTAGGATTAAACGAGAATGGATTAGGATATGCAACTGTCGAATCATTTGATGACGGATCTTGGGATAACTGTGGTGTAGTTACTAGAGAGGTGAGAAGAGAAGATAGTTTCGGATGTGGTGAATCTAGTCAATGGGGACAAAAAGTAAAATTCTGTTGTGAAGATGTTGGTAACATCATAATGGTACAGTTAAGAGTTACTGATGCAGCAGGAAACAGTAATATATGTACGGTAGAAGCAGAGGTGCAAGACAATCATGATCCAGTAATTACATTCTGCCCAGCGGACGTAACAGTAGATTGTGGTTCTGATTATACAGATTTAGATCAATTTGGTACAGCATTAGCTGAAGATAATTGTAATGTATCTATAACGTCAACGTCAAGTCAAAGTATAAATTCTTGTGGAACTGGTACTATAACTCGTACGTTCAGAGCGGAAGATCCTGAAGGTAGCTCTGTATCATGTACTCAGAGAATCTATGTACAATCATTAGATCCGTTTTATATTGATCCTAATAATCCAAATGCATCTAACGATGATATCATTTGGCCAGGAGGACATACAATAACGAATGGTTGCGCTAATAGCGGAATACTTCCAGATGATCTTCCAGAAGGAAAGCAACGTCCAGTAATATTGGATGAGGGTTGTAGCCAGATTAGCTTTTCTTATTCAGATATTGTATTCCAATATACAGATGAATATTGTTCTAAAGTATTAAGAACATGGAAGGTAATTGATGATTGTGTATATGTTCCATTTGGTAACGTTGGTTACTGGGAATACACACAAGTAATAAAAATACAGAACAGTACAAAGCCAACTTTTATAACTGGATGTACAGCTTCTGATTATACAATAGTACAACAGTCAAACTGTACAGCAAGAATTCAGGCTACGGCTACTGCGTCAGATGATTGTACAGCTGCAGAGGATCTTGAGTTTACTTATAAAGTAGATGAAGGAAACAACGGAAGTACTGACTTTACTGGTACGGGTAATATAATTAATAGAGTAGTATCGTTTGGTACACACAGAATATTATGGGAAGCGGAAGATGAATGTGGAAACGTACAAACGTGTGCTGCGATCATCCAAGTAGTTGATGATAAAGCACCAACACCTTACTGTTATTCTGAGATAATAACAGTAATAATGGAATCATCAGGTTCTGTAAGTATCTGGGCGAATGACTTTGATAACGGTAGTTATGATAACTGTGCAGATCAAGATGAATTATTAATCTCATTCTCACCAAACACATCGAATACTTCTATTACATATACTTGTGATGATTTGACAGGAGAATCAACGGCATTTGAATTAGAGATGTATGTAACTGATCCTTCAGGTAATCAAGAATTCTGTACGACGACACTAGTAATTCAAGATAATCAAGGACACTGTTCTGGAGGAACTGAAGGTGAGAGAGTTGCACTTGGAGGTGGAATATACAATGACATTAACGAGAGTGTAAATGGAATCGAAGTAAGCCTAGTAGCGAATCTTCCAGAATTTCCTTTAGTAGCGACGACAGATGTTGACGGTGCTTATACTTTCAACAATTTATTAGCAAACGAAAATTATAACATATCGCCAACTTTAGATGAAAACTATAGTGAAGGAGTATCAACTCTAGATTTAGTACTTATACAAAGACACATATTAGGACTAGCTGCATTGGATAACCCTTATAAGGTAATAGCTGCAGATATTAACAATTCAGAAAGCGTAACAGCATCAGATCTTCTTCAGCTTAGAAAACTCATATTGGGCATCTACTCGGAATTACCAAACAACGATAGTTGGAGATTTGTAGATGCAGCGATTGATTTTGCTGATATCAATGATCCTTTCCCTTTCAAAGATGAAGTATCTATGGAAGATGTAACAGAAGACTATATGGATGCGAATTTCGTAGCTGTGAAAATTGGTGATGTAAATAATTCAGCAAATTATGGTTTCGTAAATACAGAAAGTGCAGTTGTAAGAACAACAACTAATTTAGTTGTTGAAGATCAGTACTTAAATGTTGGAAGACAGGCTGTAACTGTAGTGTTGGGTGATATATCTGATGTGTATGGTCTTCAGATGAGTATTGATTACAATGAGAATTTAGTTTCTGATATTAATCTTGCATCTACTGTATTGAATGTAACAGAAGCAAATTACACAAAGACTACTAACAAGTTAATTGCAAGTATTCATAATGCGACTTCAGAAATAATCACTGATGAAATCATGACTATGATTATTGATGTGAAAAAAGCTGGATATTTATCTGAAATGATCAGTCTATCTGAAAATGGAATGAAGAATGAAATCTACTCTGAAGCTAATGCTAGCGTAATGAGTACTGGATTGAATCTTGAAATCCTAAACAGATCAACTGAGGTGAATACATTCGAACTTTTACAGAATGTACCTAACCCTTTTACTACGACTACGGAGATTGGATTTGTACTTCCTACTAATCAGGATGTATCTCTTACAGTATATGATATCACTGGTAAAACTGTTATCCAGAAGACAGGTGCTTACCAAAGAGGATATAATACTATCACATTAGACGTGAGTGAGATCAATGCTTCAGGTGTACTTTATTATCAATTAGATACTGAAGGACATAGCGCAAGCAAGAAAATGATAATCATAAAATAGGTAGTAACACCGATTACTATTGAAGATATCACTTATTTCATAAGCGATGTCCAATATGTATCGGCATGACACCATAGTTTTAAGTCTTATACTAAAAAATGGTGTTACTAGAATTTTAGAAAAAGAAATATCAGCCTTTAGAACAGGCAATAATAGAAACATTAAGAATCAGATTTTAAATCTTTATAAAATGAAGAAATTAATATTAAATAGTCAAAAGTCAATCGCAAGAAACTTAGCTACTGCAGCGAGAGTTTTAGGAATGATTGCCTGCTTGATGGTTGCAAATATTGCAACAGCACAAGTAGACTGCAATACAACAATGGCTTGTAACGATGGTATTCAAGTGTCACTTGATGAGAATTGTGAAATTTTGATCACGCCAGATATGATCTTAGAAGATCCTCAGTATGCAGATCCTGAATATTCTGTAGTCATTATGACGGCTGCAGGTGTACAATTGCCAAGTGCATTAGTGGATTATTCATATGCTAATCAAACCTTATCAGTAAATGTACAACTGAATGGTTGTGCAGCATCTTGTTGGGGAAGTATTACCGTAGAAGATAAGTTAGCACCTGTAATAACGAATTGTGATTCATTATTCGTTGCGTGTGATGTAGATCTTACACCAGGTTCAGCTGCTGTACCATCGGTAACAGCTACGGATGCTTGTGGAACTGTAACGGATACAGAATACTTTGATACTGAAGAAACAAATGCATGTGCAAATGATTTCGTAAAAACGATAACACGAACATGGTTAGTTAAAGATGCGTCAGGTAATTCAGCTACTTGTACACAATTCATTATGGTAGAAAAGGCAACTCTTGCAGATGTCGTTTTTCCACCTAATTATGATGATATTTCACAACCAGCATTCTCATGTGATGTTACATTAGAAACATATGATAACGGAGCTCCAACAACAAATGAAACGGGTTCTCCTGCTGGCGTGACATGCGCTAATATTCAAGTGTATTATACAGATGTAATATTTGAATTATGTGGTGTTAGTCTCAAAGTACTAAGAAAATGGGTAGTAATTGATTGGTGTACAGGTCAAGAGATAACACATAATCAAATCATTAAGATATTAGATGATAAAGCACCATTGTGTTCTGCTGTAGCTGATTTTATGACAGAGATTACTACTGATGAGGGTGTATGTACTGGAACATTTACAGTGCCGCAACCAACTGTTCAATTCGAGTGTAGTGATTACAGTTATATAGTAGGATATAAATTAAGAGATGAAAATGGTGATCCATTTGTAAATCCTATTTATGATAATATAACATATAACTCAACAACTGACGAGTACACTATAACAGGTCTACCACAAGATACATCATGGATTGTTTATACGATTACAGATGCATGTGGAAATAGTACACAATGTTTTACAGAGGTATTAGTAATGGATGAAGAAGCTCCAACACCAGTATGCGAAGGTTATACAGTAGTAGGACTAGAAGATGCAGGATGGGCTGATATTTTTGCAACAAGTATTGATGATGGCAGTTATGATAACTGTGAAATTGATAGATATGAAATAAGAAGAGAAACAACTAGTTGTGGATTCAGTTCTGATTTGTCATTTGGCGAGAAAGTTAACTTCTGTTGTGCAGATGTTGGCGCTGGATATATCAAAGTTGTATTAAGAGTATACGATGTATCAGGTAACTATAATGATTGTTATGTAAATGTAAGTGTTCAAGATAAGATCAATCCTGAGATTACTTGTCCAGCTACAGCAACACTTCAATGTACACAAGATTATGAAGATCTTCTTCTTACTGGAGAAGCAATAGGTACAGATAACTGTAGTGTTGTCGTAACGCATTCTGATAATGTAAATCTTGATGAATGTGGAAAAGGTACAGTTACTAGAACTTGGAGTGCAACTGATCCTCAAGGTAGAGTAGCAACATGTGTTCAAACGATTAACTTAATCGATTCTAATCCATTCACAGCTTCAAATGTTAACTGGCCTGGAGATTTAGGAATTGATGGTTGTGATCCTGATGGAGCAACTCCGGAAGAATTAAATAGCTTTCCAATATTGTCTAATGTAGACTGTGCGAATGTTGCAGTATCTTATGATGACGATGTGTTTTACAATACTTCAGATTATTGTATCAAAGTATTAAGACATTGGAGAGTTGTAGAATGGTGTAGTTATGATCCACAAAATCCTAGTTACTTTGAATATACTCAGAAAATTGGATTTTCTAATTCAGTAGATCCAGTGTTCGATACATGTATAAATGAGAATTTTGATTCTACGAATGGTGATTGTCAAGAAGAAGTGACGTTAACAGTAAGTGCAACAGATGATTGTACTCCGACTGCACAATTAGTATATAGCTACACAATTGATGTAGATAACAATGGAACAATAGATCTTACTGGTAATGGTAATACACTCACAAGAACATTGAGCGCTGGAACACACAAAGTAGTATTCACTGTAATGGATAAGTGTGATAATGATGCTGAGTGTACTAAGATGATAACAATAAAGGATATTAAAGCACCAACTCCTATATGTATTGGAGAAGTAGTGTGGGTATTAGGTGAAGATGGAACAACTGAAGTATGGGCAAGTGATTTTAATCTTAAGAGTGAAGCTGCTTGTGGTAGTGACGATGATTTGATCTTCTCATTCAATGCAGCGGGAACACAACAAGCTTTATCTTTCTCATGTGCTGATATTGATAACGGTATTGCACAAGAAATTCCTCTTGAAATGCACGTAATAGATGCAAGTGGAAACTCTGAATTCTGTAGCGTAACATTGATCCTACAAGATTCTCAATCAAGTAATGCTTGTACTGATGGTTTAGGAAAAGCTTCAATCAGTGGACATGTTCTTACTAGAAACAATGAGGGTATTCTTGATATCGAAGTACAGCTTATGGATGTAGCAGAACAAGGTGCTAATATGGACTTGACACAAGAAGATGGAGTATATGCATTTGATGATGTTAATTTCTACGGAACATATGCAATAGCACCGCACAAGAATGATGATGCTAGTAATGGTGTATCAACACTTGATTTAGTGATGGTACAAAGACACATCTTGGGTCTTGAAGAATTAGATAGTCCTTACAAGTTGATCGCTGCAGATGCAAACGGTTCAGATGATTTGACGGCTTCTGATTTATTACTATTGAGAAAAGTAATTCTTGGTATCAATACTACATTTAATGATAATACATCATGGAGATTCGTACCGACAACACACGAAATCGAAGATCCTACTGATCCATATGGTTTCCCAGAGCAAGTTGAATTTGACGAGTTGTATGTAAGTAACAATGACATCAACTTCACAGCGATCAAAACGGGTGATGTTAATGGAAGTGCTTCAAATGGTCTTAAGAATGAAGAAGAAACAGAAACAAGATCTGGAGCGAAATCATTCTCTGTATCTAATCAGACGTTTAATAACGGATCTCAAGTATCAGTAGCAATAAATGCGAATGAAGTAAGATCTATGATCGGTATGCAGTTTACTATCGAATATGATGCTTCAATGTTGAACTACACTGGAATATCTAATGGTAAGTTGACTATGAATAACTACAATGTGAAAGCGGAGAATGGATCATTAATGATCTCATGGAATACTACGAATGCTATTGAGTTATCTTCTGTTGATGAGTTGTTTAGCTTAAACTTTACAGCTGTTACTGACGGGCAAGTTAATGAAGCAATCAATATGAGTTCAAACGGTGTTCAAGCAGAATACTATGATGAGTCATTGAATACATTTGATCTTGAATTAGAGCTAGGTAACAGATCAGTAGTTGTTGAGGCAACGAACACATTGCACCAAAACTCTCCGAATCCATTTAAAGGAATGACTACGATTGGATTTGATCTTCAAGAGGGAGGAATGGCTACATTAGCAATCTTTGATATCGCAGGAAAAGAACTATATAATATTACAAATGAATTCGATCAAGGTTATAATGAAATGACAATCGATGTTACTTCATTGAACACTGGTTCAGGAGTTTTATTCTACACGCTACAAGCTGGGGACTTCATCAAAACAAAGAAGATGATGATGATTAAGTAATTGAGTTTTCAATTATTTTTTCCACACAAATATATTTTTAGATAAGTATAGATAATTTAATAAAAGTATCATACCAGTGAAGGTTTCACTTTCGCTAGTATGATACTAAGTTATGTCATCAATGATTATAAAGAATTAGCCTGCTATGCAGACTATTATAACTTAATGTTTCTAAAATGATTCTGGTAAGGCTACATCGAAAGGTGTAGCCTTTTTGTGTTTTGTACCGAATTAGGAACAGATGGTAAAAGACTTTTTTTCGGGTGAGATGAAGATGGTTAAGAGTATCTAACTAGATATATGGCACTGTTTATCTTCATGGGGATATGTAAGAAGAAGAAAGTTGTACTGAGTTATTTCAAATCTAATTCAAATTTATTATGAATTTGAAAAATTCAATTTGCTGCTTAAGATATACTGTATTTTGTATACCTTAGATTTAAACAAATAAAAGAAATGAAACCAACTTATCAAAAAGTAATAAATTCCGGCGCACTTATTTTTATGTTATTAATGAATTCGCTAGCTATATTTCTGCCATTAGGAGGAAAAACAACAGGAGAGTTATCTGATCTCTATCCAAATCTCTTTGTGCCAGCGGGATTTACGTTTGCGATTTGGAGTGTTATCTATCTATTGTTGATTGGGTTTATTGGTTATCAGTGGATAGGAGGTAACGAAAAATCGAAGATTGAAAAGGTCGGTCCTTGGTTCCTTCTAAATGGTTTAGCAAATGGAGCATGGATCATTGCTTGGCATTATGAATTAGTACCATTGTCACTTCTAATAATGCTAGTCCTTCTTGGTAGTTTGATAATGCTGCACCGAAAATTAAATATCAATTACTTTGGTAGCCATGGCATTAAGTGGCTCGTGTATGTTCCTGTTAGTGTTTATCTAGGTTGGATTTCAGTTGCTACCATAGCTAATTTCACAACAGTCCTAGTCAATTACGAATGGTCAGGCTTTGGAGTCAGTCCTGATATATGGTCCGTAGTCGTATTGATTGTAGCTGTAATTCTGGGTTGTCTTATGATGTATAGACATAAAGATATATTCTATGCTGGTGTTATTGCTTGGGCATCATACGGAATATTATCAAAACGATTGGCAGATACTATTGCGATGGATGCAAAGATCGAGCACATGTCTCAAGTAGCTATGTATATAATGATTATCGGAATTCTCTTAACTGTTACCTTGGGGATTCTAGGAACACGTAAAACACAGATTTCGAATTAAAAATCCAAGTAGAGATAATTCAAAGATTATATTTCATTCCTTTGTCCAATGAGAATTCTGCAGCTAACTAAGAAGTTTCCATTTCCGCTCAAGGACGGAGAGTCAATCGCTGTGACTAATCTAAGTAAATCTCTAGTCGCGCATGGTTGCGAAATGACGCTTCTAAGCATGAACACCTCTAAACATTTTGTAGAGATAGATAAATTGCCAAATTCTTACAACCACTACAAAGCTATTCATACCGTTTACCTCGATAATCGGGTAACGGCACTAGGAGCTGTTTCTAATCTCTTTAGCTCAGATTCTTATCATGTATCTAGGTTTGATTATAAAGAATACCGACAGAAACTTATTGAATTACTGCAAACAGAGCAGTTTGACATTATTCAATTAGAGACTCTATATCTCGCTCCTTATATAGGAACTATCAAAGCAAATAGTTCTGCCAAAGTAGTGATGCGCTCTCATAATGTAGAATTTGAAATTTGGAATAGGGTAGTTGAAAGCACTTCCTTTTTGCCCAAAAGAATGTACCTCAAACATCTTACAGCGAAACTCCGTCGATTCGAATTAGAAAGATTGGATCATTATGATGCTCTCGTATCTGTTACTCAACGAGATTTGGATAAATATAAAGGTCTTGGATACAATGGTTCAGGATTGTCTTCCCCAATTGGAGTAGATGTAAAGAGATATCAACCACAGATAAATGATGAAAATCAACCAAGTCTTTCATTTATTGGTTCATTAGATTGGATACCGAATCTTGATGGCTTGGACTGGTTTCTAAAGGAAGTCTATCCAATAATAGTTAATCAATATCCAAGTCTTACTTTCAATATAGCGGGGCGAAATACACCTGGTTCTATAGTTGATTTATCTAGTGATAACATATTGATTCATGGTGAAGTAGATAGTGCTATTGATTTTATTAATGAGCATCCAATTATGATTGTTCCTTTGCTTTCTGGTAGTGGGATGCGAGTCAAGATACTAGAAGGAATGGCTCTTGGGAAAGTTGTTATATCAACGACCATTGGTGCTGAGGGTATCGATGCCGTACACAAGGAGTCAATTCTAATTGCTGACAGTCCGACGGAGTTTTTAGCATGCGTCAAATGGCTTATGGATAATCCCAAACGAATGGACGAAGTTGGAAAGGCAGCTAGGGTTTTTATCAGTGAAAATTTTGACGAAGGGAGGAATGCTGAGAAGTTGCTACGTTTTTACAAGTCACTGTGTAAGGATTAAGCCAAGAAATTCAATTCCTGTTTTTCTAAAAAAGAGTAACGAGCAAAAACAGATCCTTAAAAGACCGCGACATCTTCTTTAATAAAATAATAGTAAAAATAGGACTGGTCCTCTAATGTCGATTTCAATTCATTGGAATTCAAGACATGAAGAAGAAGCCAAGAAATTTAATTCCTGTTCTTCTATGAAAAAATAACAAGGTGTTCAAAAGGGTAAAGACAGATACTTAAACTTCCATGTCATCTAGTCTTATCAATTACCCAACTAACCAATTCACAAGAAAAAATAGCACTAGATAAATCCATAATCCATCCAAATAATGCCAGTAAATATTAAATAAATCAAGTCTTCTCTTTTTAGCGAGATCACTGAAGTAGATTAATACACTCACTGGGCTTTTTATCTTTCGCACGGCATTAACAACAAATACAACCAGGAATGGAATACCAGCAACAACATGGGCAAAGTGGATGCCTGATATCAAATACATGTAAGATGCCATGTTGTTATAGTTGATAAATATATCACTATTGTAAAGTTGAAGCCAGGCCATAATCTGAGAACCAAGAAAGGCTATTGTGAGTACTAAAGTGATAATTAGCGCTATCTTATAGTTTCGAGTATTATCATCTAAGTATGATTTCTTTGCCCACTTTAGTGTAAGGCTGCTACCAATCAGAATAAGTGTATTGAAGTAAAATAGTGGGGGTAATTTTATGGGTGGTATATCAGATTGTAGGCGGTTGTAGAGATAGGCCGCTGAGAAACCAAGAAACAAAGCCGACACGGCAGCTAATATTAAAAACATGATAATGTAAGACGGATGTATCAGGTAGTTTCTTTCTGGCTTCATAAGTAGTAAACGATGTTGATATTATTAGGTTTAGAAAAATGACTAACTTTTATCCAATCTTTTGCTAATTTAAATATAATATTACAACATAAAAATAAAGAAGAACATGGCACTAAAGTGGGGGATACTAGGATTAGGCAAGATAGCGCATCATTTTTGTAACGATTTATTGCTGGTTGATGGAAGTGAATTGCATGCTGTTGGCTCTAGATCAAAGGACAAAGCGGATAGCTTTGCTAAGCAATATGGTGCTTCCCAGAGCTACGGTTCTTACCAAGAATTGATCAATGATTCTGAAATTGATATTATCTATGTTGCAACTCCTCATAGTTCTCATTTGGAATATGCTAAGATGGCAATGGGTGCCGGGAAACATGTCCTTTGCGAAAAACCTTTGGCAATTAATTTTGATCAAGTTTCCCAACTAGTGGATATATCTAAAGAGAATAAAGTCTTTCTTATGGAAGCACTCTGGACAAGATTCAATCCTGTATTTGAAGAAGTCATTTCCAAAATTAAAAATGGAGCGATAGGGATTCCTACATATTTGAATTCTACCTTCTCATTTTATACAGACATCGACCCATCTAGCCGATTATTTGATCCTAATCTTGCAGGAGGTTCTATTTTGGACGTGGGGATATATCCAGCTTTTCTTTGTTATACGCTATTTGGTATGCCTCAATCTATTGCCGCTACCGGTATTCTTAGCGAACAAGGAGTGGATTTGCAAATGACAGCGCTACTAGATTATGGAGGTGGATCAGCGCAACTTATGAGTGGCCTTCAAGCCAACTGCGAGCTTACGTCTAAAATATACGGAACAGAAGGTCAACTCATCATAGACAGCCGGTGGCACGAAGCTCAAAGCTATCAAATCAAAAAGGCTGATAAAAACGTAACTTTCAAGCACCCATCGATAGGCAGAGGGTATGCTCATGAAATTATGGAATGTATGTCTTGCATAGAAGAAGGACAGTTAGAAAGCTCAAAATGGTCTCACGAAGATAGCCTGAATCTTATATCAATATTAGATGAAATAAGAAGACAAGTTGGTGTCGTGTATCCAATAGAACAAACGTAGTATCTGACATCTCAAAGAGTGTCTGAAACTTTTAATAATCAGAGACACTTTTTTCGCATCAATGTTTCTAAATTATAAAAACATATCGCTCGAGCCAAATAGCTCACCTCACATAATTATCCAATCTGATTACTTTAACCCTTCAACCCAGCTGGAGAAATCTGCTAATCCTAAAGCATTCAAGCACATGTCAGCGGTCAGGCCACCTTTTCTAGCTGCACAAACACCAGCATGAACATATCTGATCTGATCTTTACTATGTGCATCAGGATTGATAGAGATTTTCACTCCTTTCTCTAATGCGTATGGAATCCAAGACCAATCTAAATCAAGTCTTGATGGATTGGCATTAAGCTCGATAATCATACCATTTGCGGCACAGGCATCAATGATAAATGCATGATCAATAGGGTAGCCTTCCCTCGCTAATAATAGTCTTCCTGTTGGGTGGCCAAGTATGTGAGTATGTGGATTTTCTATTGCTTTCGCGAGTCTTGCGTTTGCTTTCGTTTTATCCATTTTGAGGTTGGTGTGCACAGAAGCAATCACCAATTCAAACTCTTTAATGAAGTCATCACCATAATCCATGCTACCATCATTTAAGATGTCGCACTCTATGCTTTTGAAAATTCTGAAATTCTGGTATGATTCATTTAGCTTATCAATTTCTGCCATTTGCATCATGACTCGGTCTTCAGAAAGGCCATTTGCATAGAAAGCAGCTTTACTGTGATCGGACATGACAAAATATTCATATCCTAACCTAACACATTCATCTGCCATATCCTTTACAGAATGCAGTCCATCACTATAAGTTGAGTGATTATGTACAATTCCTTTTATATCCTCGTCTGTGATGAGTTTAGGCAGTTGATTGTTCTTAGATTGTTCATATGCAGTAGCTGATTCTCTGTATTCTGGTACTACGTATGTCAAATCTAACTTGGTAAATACATCTTCCTCACTTTCTCCATTTGGGATATCAGCAATGTTTTCCAAAAACTGTTCACCTGAATTCATTTTGAACGCGGTTGCCCCGAAATCTTCAGCTGATACTTGGTGAAGGAATACTGGATAGCCCTTATATTGGAGCATTGTCTCCTCTTCATTTAATTCAAGGCCTTCAATCCTCTCGATGAGGTCAGTGTCATTTATTGTTGATAATATGTCAATACCAGTTACTTCCGGCATCATTCTTTTGGTTGGGCCAGCAAGCGTTGATTTTTGATCTGGGTAAGTTGATTTTATGATTTGTTCTAGTTCGTTTGCTTCATTTTCTAAATAATCAAACAAGTACTTTCCTTGACTGTCAATAAAGTACTCCAATTGTTTCTTGAGTGTAGCTTGAGTTTTAAGACCAAAACCTTTTAGTTCGACGAGTCTATTTTCGTTACAAGCATAGAGCAATTCACCTACGTTTTCTATTCCCAGTTCTTTCCAAACGACTTTGATCTTTTTTGGTCCGAAGCCCTTAATATCTAGCATTTTTACAATTCCTTCAGGGGTAATGTCAACATATTTTTGATATGTAGCTAAAGTACCTGTCTGCAAAAGTTCTTGGATTTTATCCGATATATTTTTACCGACACCTTTGATAGCGGCGATATCATCAGCGGGCATTACCGTTAGGTCTTGCTCTATTTTTCGCAAAGAAAGATATGCATTTGAGTATGATCGTATCTTAAATACATTCTCATCATGCAACTGCATGATTTTTGCCAACCTATTGAAAAATCTTGCTATATCTCTGTTTGTCATATTCTCTTTATTGTAACTCTAATGGTAAATACTTGCTTTTGGAATTTTATTTATATTTTGAGCTAATTATTAGGCTGCAAAACTAATCAATACATTTTCATCAAACAATTTTTGATTATAAAGTCTACTATATTAAATTTGCTCAATAATAATAAAGTACATAACTCCAATATTTACATTTTAAAATATAAAGAAATATGAAAATCCAATTAAGTTTTGCTCTAGCTATCATATGTGCCATGTTCATAACGGCCTGTGGCGGTGGTGGAAGTTCTCAGCCAATATCTGCAGATATGACTGGATATACGGTCAGTGATTTGGAAGGAACTAACGCTTCAGGAGCACAGAAATTTAACGCAGCCGGAGTTGTTATCGAAAATGGATACATCATAGCTGGAAATAAAAGTGGGCAATGGTCGACTTACGGAGATGATGGTAGGATTAGTTCTGTTGCAAATTATATAGATGGGATGAAAAACGGTGAAGAATTAAATTTTAATAACCGTGGAATGCTAGAAGGTAAAACTTCATATAAAAACAATAAGCTACATGGATTATCAGGCACATATAAAAATGGGAGGCCAGTGCAAGAAATTTCTTACAAAGATGGACAATTTGATGGTTCTACAAAGAAGTACTTCAATAATGGGAAAATCCAACAAGAGATCAACTTTAAGAACGGTAAGCAAGATGGTGTATTCAAATACTTTGATGAAGAAGGTAATGTAACATTAGAGTACATGTACAAAAATGGTGAAAAAGTAAGTGGTGGAATAGTTGAGAAATAAATTATACACTGAAGATAGATTAAAAGGCTCGCAATTAGATTTGTGAGCCTTTCTTGTTTTTGGAGTTATAGAATTCTAATTGGATATAAATGACCAGAAGAGTGGTGTTCAATTTATTTGGTGTCTAAATCAATTTTCTATTATATTTGAATCAGTTATTTATTTTTAATCTATGATTCTATACAAAATTGGTGGACTAGGCGCAGATGAAAGAGTTTTCGAAAAACTTACGTTAAATACACCTTCGGTTTCGATTAAATGGTTAGTCCCAGAAACCCAAGAATCTCTCAAAGACTACACTTTTAGAATAAGTAAACAGATTGATCAAAGCGAAGAATTTGGAATCATCGCAGTAAGCTTCGGTGGGATAATAGCTATAGAACTTAGAAAAATATTAAACACTAAAACTATCATTCTTATATCCTCTGTATCCATTAGTGATGAGTTACCTTACAAATCATTAAGAATTCCATTGTCAAGATTGGTAAAATTGATTCCTGGCGCACTCATTAAACCTCCTCAATTTATGATGAATTTTATGTTCGGGGCAGTTGATAAAGAGTTGTTGTCTAAAATAATAAGAGATACTGATCCTAGTTTTATTAGATGGGCACTACATAAGATACTTACCTGGAGACATAATAATGGAGAAGGTGAATTATTTAGAATTCATGGATCAACAGATAGGTTGATTCCTCTGAAAGGCATAGCACATATAATCAAAGACGGTGGTCATTTTATGATAGTGGATAGAGCGGATGAATTATCAGTACTGATCAATGAGCATATACAATCATGCTAGATTAGAAAAGAAAGATGAACGGTCCAATCGTTAAATTGTTAAGCATTAATACTAGAATCTTTATTTCTCATAACACTACTCACACCAAACAAGGGCCCAATTAGTAACAGCCAATACACATAATCGGAATTAAAACTATTGACCAAGTAAGTGAGTAATTGTATACTGATTATAGTAATGCTAAACCCAAGACATGTAGCAATGGTTAAAGCTGTTCCTCGGAACTCTTTGGGCGCATTTTGAGCAACAAGAGCTGAAAATAGAGGAGAGTCAGCGATTACAGTCATGCCCCAGATCAAAAGTAATGTCAGCGCTAGAGTTTGATTTGAATTACCAATAAAAGGAAATATTACACAACAGACTCCAGATGATATAAGTGCAATCAAAGCTATACGACGATTTCCAGATTTTGTGGATAAATTGCCTCCTATGATACATGAAACACTACCAATAGCGATGATTATGAATGACCAGAGTGATACATTCAGAGGATATTGTTCCGTGGATATATCTAATAGTATAATGGGTGCAAAAGCCCAAAATGCATACAGTTCCCACATGTGCCCGATATAACCAAATGTATAAGATCTGAAATTTTCATCTCTGAAAATAGTGAAAGTCTTAGAGAAATCTAATTTTGAAATTGGACTTCTATATGGTCCATCAGGAATTAATAAATAAATCAATAGTCCACCTACGGCTGATATGATAGATGTGATATAAATTACAATTTGCCAATTAAAACCATTGCTACCTGATAAGTATTTGAGTAAATGGGGAAAAGCGGTACCTAATACTAAGGCTGCCACTAAATAGCTTAATGACTTTCCCAATCCTTTTTCAAAGTAGTCTGAGGCTATCTTCATCCCAACTGGATAAATACCAGCCAGACAGAATCCTACTCCAAATCTAAAAGCAAGTAGGGTAGTCAATGTATTAGACTCCATTACAATTCCTAAGTTGAGGATGGTACCAATGATTGCTGAGATAAAAAACACTTTTGATGGAGAAAAACGATCCGCTAGGGAAAGTATACTCATCGCCAAAGTTCCGATTATGAATCCAAGCTGCACAGCGTTGGTCATATAACCAATCGCATTAGGGCTTAAGTCAAACTGAGTTATTAAATTAGTCAATACAGCATTGCTAGCAAACCACATGGATGTGCAACAAAATTGAGAAATGACTATAATTAATAATACAGTTGATTTTGATTTCATCTAAAGTTAATAGTTTACAGAATGTCAACTGGTGCAAATATGGCTTAATTTGAAAGAAAAAATGTAATTGTGTTTGTCTTGTAAGTATTTATTTGTTGAAAAAAAACCAGCAATTTGGGTCTTTATAAAGAGATTTAGATCGATAGATGCATTAACAGTTAAATAAACTTGGTGTGAAGTTTACACAAAGTAATTCTAAGTTGTATTTTTGTGGTTCAACTGAAAACAATATTCATGAAAAAGATTCTAAATATTAGTGTACTGTTCCTAATCATTTTGGGATTCGGATGTAAATCAAATAAAGTGAAAGAAGTTACCAAATCTGTAACAACAATAAATAAATACGAGAAGGTAGAATCTCTCCTCAAAAAGATGACATTAGAAGAGAAGGTCGGTCAGATGAATCTCTATAATGGTTTCTACGATCTTACTGGGCCTGCTCCAAGTGAAGGAGACGCAGCTCAGAAATATGATAATATCAAAAATGGACTTGTAGGCGCGATGCTAAATATACATGGAGTTGAAGAAGTGCGTAAGATGCAAGAACTAGCGGTGAATAACTCTAGGCTTGGGATTCCTTTGATATTTGGATTTGATGTGATCCACGGCTTTAAAACGCAATCGCCAATACCATTGGCAGAGTCGGCCTCATGGGATATGGCAGCTATTAAAAAGTCAGCGGCCATGGCCAGTAGAGAAGCAGCCGCATCTGGATTAAACTGGACCTTCGCTCCAATGGTGGATACTTCAAGAGATCCGAGATGGGGCAGAGTAATGGAAGGCGCTGGAGAAGATCCATACTTGGGTAGTATGATTGCAAAGGCGAGAGTAGAAGGATTTCAAGGTGATGACTTGTCTGATCCCTTGACATTAGCAGCTTGTGCTAAACATTTTGCAGCATATGGTTTTGCGGAGGGAGGAAGAGATTATAATACAACAGATATGAGTGGGGTGACGCTTCATAATATTGTAATGCCACCATTCAAAGCGGCAGTAGATGCGGGGGTTGCGACCTTTATGAATGGCTTCAATGATTTGAATGGTAGTCCAGTGAATTCTGATGAATATCTGCAAAGGGATTTACTGAAAGGAGCATGGGGCTTCGATGGATTTGTAGTGTCTGATTGGGGATCAATTATTCAGATTGTAGCTCAAGGACAGGCGGCTACCGCAAAAGAAGCCGCAATGAGGTGCGCAAATGCGGGGTCAGACATGGATATGGAAAGTCATGTTTATATCAAACATCTACCAACATTAGTGAAAGAAGGCAAGGTGGATGAAGCTGAAATTACTGATGCCGCTAGACGAATCTTAAATATTAAGTTTGAGTTAGGGTTATTCGAAGATCCATTCAAATACTGTGATGAAGATAGAGAGAAGTCTGAAATAGGCAGTGATAGAAATATTGCAGAGGCTAGAGATATGGCTAGAAAGTCAATTGTTCTTTTGCAGAATGAAGGTGGGTTACTACCGCTTAATAGAACCAATAAAAAAGTAGCTGTTATAGGACCAATGGTCTCGGAAAAAGATAGTCCACTAGGCAGTTGGCGATTAGCAGCTGAAAATGGTTCGGCAATATCTGTACAAGAAGGATTGTCACAATATCAAGGGGTAGACTGGAGCTTTCATCAAGGTGTGAAATTAATAGAGAAACCAGCGGCATTTGTTCTTGAAACATATATTAATGAGACGGACCGCACTGGAATAGATGAAGCGGTTGAGGCTGCAAAAGCATCTGATGTAGTCATCCTCGCATTAGGCGAACATGGTTTCCAGTCAGGAGAAGCAAGATCAAGAACGAAACTAGGACTACCTGGACTTCAACAAGAACTATTGGAGGCTGTATATGAAGTGAATAAGAATGTAGTACTGTTATTATTTAACGGAAGGCCTCTTACGCTTACATGGGCTAAAGATAATATACCTACGATACTAGAGGTTTGGCAGCTAGGTAATGAAAGTGGAAATGCGATTGCAGATGTTATTATGGGAGAGTATAATCCATCAGGTAAGTTGCCAATGACATTTCCTCGTAGTGTAGGTCAGATCCCATCATACTATAACAATAGATCTACAGGTAGACCAAATCAAGATAGCAATAAGGACCTAGTATTTTGGTCTCATTATTCTGATGAAACACTAGATCCGTTATATGCATTCGGTCATGGATTAAGTTATACGAGTTTTGAATATTCTAATTTGAAGGCAGATATAAAAGAGGATGGATCTATTGACGTGTCGGTAAGTGTTGCGAACACTGGTGGATATGACGGGGAAGAAGTTATTCAATTATATATTAGAGATTTATTTTCTTCTATTATTAGACCGATCAAAGAACTGAAAGGATTCCGTAAAACGCAAATAAAATCAGGTAGATCAAAGTCGATTAAGTTTACACTGACAGATAAGGAATTGGGCTATTACGATAATAATGGTAAATGGTTCGTAGAACCTGGAGAGTATGAGATAATGGTAGGCGGAAGTAGTGATAGGTTGATTAAGGTTACGGTAGATACTACGCCATTAGTAATTGTGGTGAAATAAATTATTTGCCATAAGGTATGATGAGTCAAATCTTCTTTCTATAAAGAGGATTTGACTTCTATTTCGGATAAGCAATAAAGTAATAATTCTTCTTTTCGTAAAACTGGTTTTTAAATTGATCAAGTGTAAAACTACTTTTGTTATCAAGCCAGCTCTTCATCAGAGATATATTATAATTCATGCTATCAAACAGGGCAAATACTTTCTCAGGAGAAGAGTCATAGAATTCTGAAGCTCCTAGGCCATGTTCGAATATAATTACTGGTTTTGTCCTTTTTATAGTTTCTACAGCACCTTCAAGAACATTAAGTTCTCCGCCTTCTACATCAATTTTGATAAGATCAACTGGAGTATTTTTATTAAAGAGTATATCCAGCCTTTCAGTTTTGACTTCTATCTGTTCATCTACTTCATTGGGTCTGTCGTATGCTCTTTTGACTAATCCGCTATATGCAGGGTTTGACACAACATGGTTGAATACAGACGTACCAGATTTATTACTGAGAGCTACTTCATGGATAGTACAGTTCGTATTTGTGTATTTACTAGCAAGGCTCTTGTACATGCTTGGGATTGGCTCAAATCCAAAGTGATGACCATCTGGAGCATGACTGATAATAATGTCAAGCACTTCGCCTTTATGACATCCTATGTCAAGACAATTACTGTTTTTCTTGCACACTTTTTTTATGATCGCATTGGTCTGCCGATCATAAGCTTGATTTTTGGTAAAATCAAACGGAAGTTTCTTTATAAGATTCTTAAGTGTGTTGAGCATATAGTTTATTCTTTGAGCCGTAAAAATAATATTATTAAACAAACTGCATAATTTTTGAAATTTTGAATTTCAAGAGTTTCAAAAAGTAATGTAAATATTTTAAAGCACATTACGATATTAAGTGTGAAAGAGGTCAGAAATTAAGTTTGAATAAAGAAAGTGAAAACTATTTTCTTATCTAAATTATTCAAAATCAAGCGAGTAAAAAATTAATGAATGAATTCTAAATTTATTTCTTGAATAATGCTTGTAATTATAAAAAATCATGCTAGTTTTGCATCGCTTTTAGAAGTTAAAGCATTTGAATTGAAATATTTAATTCGATAAATAAATAACCTTGGTCTGGTAGTTCAGTTGGTTAGAATACCTGCCTGTCACGCAGGGGGTCGCGGGTTCGAGTCCCGTCCAGACCGCACAAAGAGCTTATAAATCTTATGATTTATAGGCTCTTTTGCATTTTAGAAGATTTGCTCTGAGATTATTGGGTAGTGAGAGGACAGCGTTTTTCAATGCTAATATTTAATTGGATCCATATTTTTTTGTTGTGAAGACAGTCCAGCTCTACGTATTCTAAGAAAATTGAATAAAGCAGAAATTAAATTCTTCAATGATGCATATAAATATAAAAATCATACTAGTTTTGCATTGCTTTTAGAAGTTAAAGCATTCATATTGAAATTTTCAATTGATAAATAAATAACCTTGGTCTGGTAGTTCAGTTGGTTAGAATACCTGCCTGTCACGCAGGGGGTCGCGGGTTCGAGTCCCGTCCAGACCGCACAAAGAGCTTATAAATCTTACGATTTATAGGCTCTTTTGCATTTAGTGAATATTTTATCTTATAATTATGCTTGGCAATCAATAATAGATTGGGTTCATTCAAGAGTTTTCAATTCGATTATTATGCTTTGTCACTATATTATTCTTATTCATGGAATTATAAGATGAGAAAGTGAATACTATATGATATCTAAACAGATAACATAGACATTAAATAAAATTATAATATATAAAGACTGTGAATTATCGTACTTAATGAGCTGATGTTGATTAAGTGAGATTTTCAAATATTCAGATTATTATAAAATGATGTACTGGTGATGTAGCACTTTTTGCAAATAGATTCAATAATTGACCTTATTATTGTCAATATTATAGAAGACTAAAAAATAAACTTAATCAGTGGAAACAAAAGTCATATTCACATTTGTCCTAAGCGTTTTTATTGCGACTACAGCACTTGTTAGTCAATCTCAAAAAGTGTCTATTCGGAATAATGCACAAGAGATGACACTCTTAGTTGATGGGAAACCATTAATGGTCAATGGTATGAATTGGGATTATATACCAAGAGGTGAAAATTATTCCTATAACTTTTGGGGGAAGTCAGACACTTTTATCGAGGCAGCTTTAGATTCAGAAATGAGTCTTCTCGAAGATATGGGAGTAAATGCAATTAGAGTATATACTGGAATCCAGCCAAAGTGGATTACTTATATCCATAACAACTATTGTATCTACACCATGCTAAATCACTCTTTTGGGAGATATGGATTAATGATTGACGGTAATTGGGAGGCAAACACAGAATATTCCAATCCCGTGGTTAGAGAGATGTTGTTAACAGAGGCGAGGGGATTGGTGGAAGAATTCAAAGATACTCCAGGGTTGCTTCTATTTATGTTAGGAAATGAAAATAACTATGGACTATCGTGGGGAGGTGCTGAAACAGAGGACATACCTGTAGAAAAAGATGGGACAATAATTAGAAGAGCTAAAGCCATGTATAAAGTAATGAATGAGGCTGTTCTTGTGATGAAAGAAATTGATGATAATCACCCCGTCGCAATTTGTAATGGCGATCTATTATACTTGGACTTAGTCGCAGAGTATTGCAAGGATATTGATATATATGCGACGAATATGTACAGAGGCGTGTCTTTCAGTGATGCTTTCCTAAGGGTAAGAAAAGAGCTCAATAAACCATTATTGTTTGCCGAATTCGGATCGGATGCATTTAACGCATTGGATGATAAAGAAGACTCAAAAATGCAAGCTTATTACATGGTAAATAACTGGAGAGAAATCTATAGAAATGCTGCGGGACTGGGAGAAGTCGGTAATTGTATTGGTGGATTTACATTTCAATTTAGTGATGGTTGGTGGAAAAGAGGACAAACTGTAGATTTGGACAAGCATAATACAGATTCAAGCTGGCTCAGCGAAGGGTATAGCATTGATACAAAGAACGGGTCTAAAAATATGAATGAAGAATGGTTTGGGATTTGTGCTAAAGGTCAAAGTGATGATAAAGGACTATATAAGCTGCATCCCAGAGATGCATATTATGGACTAAAAGAAGCACATCAATTAAACGTATACAACAAGGAGCTTAAGAAAGGTGATGTAGATAAATATTTTGATAATATCATTTATTCCTCATTAAAAAATCGGTGACATTTAAGTCTGAGGATGGCTAATATAAAGATGAAGATCTTTTGGCAAAAGAAATGTTGAAACAAAGAGAGAGTTAATTATTTAGGGGTTTGTAGAATTAAATATTCGATAGCGTTTTAAATAAGTTTTAAAAATAGAAAATCTTAAAGATTGAAGGTTAATAAAAAGAACGTAGAGATAGAAGAGATAAAGGACAATGGAGATGTCTATTACAAGATAAGTAATAACGACTTGATGCGTCCATTTTTCATGAGTATTGTAAGTGATTCAGATCATTGGATGTTTATTTCGAGTACTGGTGGATTGACAGCGGGAAGAAAGAATGCCCAATACTCTTTATTCCCTTATTATACTGATGATAAGATAACAGAATCATCAGAGAATACTGGTAGTAAAACCATCCTTAAAGTATCTAAGGGAGATAAGACTCATATTTGGGAGCCTTTTTCTATTCGAGGAGAAAACAAATTTGAAACCAGTCGAAATCTTTATAAAAATAGATGTGGTAACAAAGTAAAGTTCGAGGAAGTTAACCATGATCTGGGTATAACATTTACATATGAGTGGTGCTCGAGCTATGATTTTGGTTTTGTTAGGAAATCTAAATTGATAAATCATGGGGAAGGTGATGTTATGATTACGTTTTTAGATGGTCTGCAAAACATTATGCCTTATGGAGTTCATAGTGATTTTCAGAGTTCTACTAGTAATCTAGTTGATGCATATAAGCGAAGTGAACTGCATGAGAAAACGGGCTTAGGTATATTTGCATTAAGTGCGATTATCGTCGATAAGGCTGAACCAAGCGAAGCGTTGAAAGCGAATGTCGCATGGTCGATGGGGCTTGACGACCCTACTTATTTACTCTCTTCATTACAATTGCAATCTTTCAGAGATCAATCTGAAATGATTCAAGAAAACGATGTAAAAGGTGAACGAGGGGCCTATTTTGTTGTGGATTCAGTCAATCTATTGCCTAATGAAGATAAAGAGTGGTCTATAGTTGCCAATGTTCATCAAACGCAATCAAAAGTAGCTGCACTTATTCAAGATATCGGGACGAATAAAAATATAGCTAAAGATATATTTGAAAATATTGAATTAGGTAAAGAGAAATTGATCTTATTGAACGCATCCGCTGATGGATTGCAATGTACCGCGGATAGATTTAGAGACACGAGACATTTTGCCAATGTTCTTTTCAACAATATGAGAGGAGGAATCTTTGATAACAACTATACAATCGAAAGATGGGATTTTCAACGAAATACGAAACTAGCTAATAAGGATATATACGATGCACATAAAAGCTTTATGGAATCACTTCCGGAGACTTTTACAATGCATTATTTACAGAAACAATTAGAGAGTATTAATGACCCGCATTTAGAAAGAATAGCAATAGAATACTTACCTCTGAAGTTCAGTAGAAGACATGGAGATCCAAGTAGACCATGGAATCGTTTCTCAATAAACATGGTCAATGAAAAAGATGGTTCGAAGATCCTTGATTATGAAGGTAATTGGAGAGATATTTTTCAAAATTGGGAAGCTATGGTCCATTCCTATCCCGACTTTATAGAAGGAATGATTTTAAGATTCCTTAATGCTTCGACATTTGACGGCTATAATCCTTATAGAATTACAAAAGACGGTTTTGATTGGGAGACTTCAGATCCTGAAGATCCTTGGTCATATATTGGTTATTGGGGTGATCATCAAATTATATATCTGCTTAAGTTTCTAGAGTTTATTGAGAAGCATCAGCCTGGTAAATTAGCGGAATATTTCACCAAAGATTTATTTGTTTATGCCAATGTTCCATACAGAATTAAGGCTCATGAACTAATCTTAAAAGATCCTAAGGATACAATAGAGTTTGATGATAAACTTGATGAGAAAATAAGGTTACGTAGAGAAGAAATGGGAGCGGATGGTGCTTTATTAACAAATGAAAAAGGCAATATTCACTCAGTTAACCTAATTGAAAAACTACTTGCTACAGTTTTAGCTAAACTATCTAACTATGTTCCAGAAGGTGGAATATGGATGAATACTCAACGCCCTGAGTGGAATGATGCGAATAATGCATTAGTTGGGAATGGGATATCTATGGTCACGCTATATTATTTAAGGAGATTTTTAGGGTTTTTCAACCAGATTCTTGATTCTGCGACAGTTGATGAAGTGAAAGTTTCTAGCGAGTTGCTTGACTTTTATAAAAAGGTGCGACAAACATTAGAAGACAGTCAAGATATTTTCAGTGAGAAAGTAACAGATGAGAAACGAAAAGAAGTACTAGATCAACTGGGTATTGCGGCGTCTGAATACAGAATTCATATATATGAAAAGTCATTTTGGGGTACTAAGCGGAGTATAAGTGTATCGGGAATAAAACGATTTTT
>CALKXE010000275.1 GCA_938003955.1 uncultured Saprospiraceae bacterium
AGTTGATTTTATAAAAATAGGATCTGTAACTCAGGATGAAAAATTAACCATTAAGTTTGAAGAAACGACTGAGATATTTGACATCAATGAGATGAGAGATATTTGGTATGAGACTTCATACTTATTGGACCAAAAACAAACGGCAAACGGCTTAGCTAAAGATCGTTTTGACAACTATAAGAATCAGCCGCTTCAGTATACTTTACCAGCGCATTTCACTGGAAAGCCACCGAGTATTGACGCATCAAAACCAAGACCAAAAGCTGCAATCATCCGAGAAAAAGGAAGCAACTCAGAAAGAGAGATGGCCAATGCCATGTATCGTGCTGGATTTGATGTGAAAGACGTACATATGACTGATCTTATATCAGGAAGAGAAACACTAGATGACATCCAATTCTTAGGAGCTGTAGGTGGATTCTCTAACAGTGATGTACTCGGATCGGCTAAAGGATGGGCTGGTGCATTCAAGTATAATGAGAAAGCAAAATCTGCATTGGATAACTTCTTTGCAAGACCCGACACACTATCTATAGGAATCTGCAATGGATGTCAATTGTTCTTAGAACTTGACTTAATAAATCCTGACCACAAGCAACTATCTAAGATGACTTATAATGAAAGTCATAAGCACGAAAGCTCATTCACATCTGTAACAATAGAAGAGAACAACTCTGTAATGATGTCAAATCTTGCAGGAAGCACACTCGGAGTATGGATCAGTCATGGAGAAGGCAAGTTCAACCTACCTATGCAGGAAACCGATTACAATATCGTTAGTAAATATGGCTATGCTGAATATCCATCTAATCCTAATGGCAGTGATTACAATACTGCAATGTTGGTAAGTAATGATGGTAGACATCTAGTAACTATGCCGCACATCGAACGTTCATTCTATCAGTGGAATTGGGCAGATTATCCTGAAGGAAGAGAAGATGAGGTGAGTCCTTGGGCTGAGGCATTTGTGAATGCGTTTAAGTGGGTGACGAAGTAGGAAGGGTTTAATTCAGTACAAAAAAGTAGTTTAATTTGCTGCGCAAATTTCTTTTCGGCTTTCAATGAATTGTAAGCGACTTTGTCTATCGTTGTTCCAATTCAAAATTGGAGTTCAATATATCATATTGATTTTTTCGCTATAGTATTCATAATATTCTCAATGAGTTCGCTATTTTACAGTCCTAAACATATCTAAGAATAGTGTTTAAATATTAAAATTACCAGTGAGATATTAATAAAATAGACCAATGACAGGTGAACAAACCATACTATGTAAAATCATCAATCAGGTGCATAGCATAGAATCGAAAACATATAGTTTGGAGGAATATGATGTCATAAAACGTAATTTCGATAGAACAAAAGTTTATTTTCAAGAGCTAGGACTTCACATTCACAATCCAATAAATGAACGCTATGATGCAACTCGAACAGATTGTGAAGCTAGTATTTCTGGAGCATCCACTATTGACCTTGAAATAGTGGAAGTAATAAAACCAATCATATATTATAGATCAGATTCTAATAACACCATACTTCAGAGAGGAATAGTAATCGTTGAAGGAAAGGGTTCCAAATAAGACTTTGAATAATAACATTCTAGCTTGATACAAATATTATGAGCGAAACAATAAATTATGGAATTGACCTTGGGACAACCAATTCTGCTATAGCTATATATACGGATGGAGAGGTGGAAGTATTCAAAAACCCGTCAAATTTAAAACAATCTTTAGCCTCTGTAGTTGCTTATAAAGGTGATCGAATCATTGTAGGTGACAAAGCTAGAGAGTTGCTAAAACGTACCCCTAATTCAGTATTTGGTACTTTCAAACGAAAAATGGGTACTTCTGACAAGTATTTTCTAGAAGCTACCGACGGTTTCATTAGTCCCGTAGAGCTATCCGCTATCATTATCAAAGAACTCAAAAATTTTATTCATTCAGGTGACAACCCTGACTCGGTAGTAATAACAATCCCAGCGGCATTTGACACAATGCAAAGTAATGCAACCAAAAAAGCTGGATACCAAGCTGGATTTAGTGAAGTTATATTATTGCAAGAACCTATAGCTGCATCTCTAGCATTTGCTAATAAATCTGCTAATAATCTCGCTGACGGTAAGTGGTTAGTGTATGATTTTGGCGGAGGTACATTCGATGTGGCACTTACCTCTATTTCAGATGGTGAAATGAAAATCATTGACCATGAAGGTGACAACTATTTAGGTGGAACTGATTTTGATCGTGCAATCATTGATAAGTACATCATTCCAGCCATGAATAATCTTGGCGTATTTAACAACTTGGAAGCAGAATTAAAAAAGACTTCAGGTAAATATAATAGACTCTACAACAAACTATTGTACATCGCAGAAGAGGCCAAAATTGAATTATCTAATAGTGATATTTCTGAACTAGAATTTGAGGTAGTAGATGATACTGGCAATAGTATTGATATATATTTAGAATTAGACAAATCTACATTCGAATCCATAATCAAACCCGATATAGATCGTACCGTATTGATGATAAAGGAAGTCATGCTACGAAACCAATTGACTGCAAGGGACCTTAATTGCGTTTTACTAATTGGTGGCACAACTTATATTCCATACGTAAAGCAAATACTTCATGATGAACTAGGTCTGACTATTGACTCATCGATGGATCCTACCACAGCTGTGGTAGTAGGTGCAGCATATTTCGCTGGAACGAAACTAAAATCTACTCAAAACGTAAAAACAACGACTTCATCTGATACGATCAAATCTAAATTAAAAATACGCCTTGCATATGACAGAGTAGTCCAGACAGATACTACTCCAATATTATGCAGAGCTGAATATGTAGAGGAAGGCTATAAGTATAGAATTATTCGAAAGGATGGTGGATATGACTCAGGATTATTACCACTTGAAGATAAAACTAAAAATTACTTGTCCGTTGCCGCCCAAGTGTACAACACATACGTTCTAACAGTATATAATTCAGCTGGAGATAAGTTATATAAAGAAACCATAGGTATTACTCATGGGAAATTTGGAATCGATGGACAGCCGCTACCTGATAATATATGCTTAGTTGTAGACGCTGTAGATGAAAACACAACATACCTAGAACCAATTTTCAAGAAGAATGATATACTCCCACTCAAAAAAACAATAACAAAACAGATTTCTAAAACTATACCTAGAAACAGTAATGATCGTCTTATAATAAAAGTAGTAGAAGGATCTATAGATACGCTTCCTTCAGCAAATAAACTGATAGGACTTATCGAGATATCAGGATCAAAGTTGGAACGAGACCTTATCAAAGGCTCTGATGTGGAACTCACATTTGAGATTACTGAATCAAGAGATATTAGAGTAGCAGCATATCTATCACTAACAGATCAAGAATTCAATGATACATTCAGCCCAACTGAACATCATGTATCAGAAACAGAACTACTTCGAGAAACTAAATACTTCAAAGACAACTTATTGGCGAAACAAAAAGACTATGAATTAGATGCTAATTATGAAAAAGCAGAAGAGGTAAAGAATATTTTATTCGACGTCATAAACCTTGAAGAAGAAATTGGAGAGTTAGAACATGATGACATATCGGACACGAAGTACAAAATAGATATTCGAAAACGAAAATTAGGCGCAAAAATTCACACATTCTATAGTCGTTCATTCTTAACAAAAACTATAGAACTATATTATGACCAAAAAATCAATACTACTAATTCTTTATTAGCTGCCAAGTCGACTGAGTCTGATTCTATTGA
>CALKXE010000276.1 GCA_938003955.1 uncultured Saprospiraceae bacterium
CATCATTGCTTGGGTCACTATCAGGTGTACTATCAATATCTTCACCTGATCGATCAACTCCTAATGTGTCTGTGAAAGAGAAAACTTCTGCAGTATTAAGATATGCTCCAGGAACTGAAGACATGATCAATTCTAAATCGATTGGTATGATAACAGTCTCTCCAGCCGTAAGTGTATCTGTAATAATATACATCAACGTATCAGTTGCTGACTGCATCCAATCAGGATTACTCGCTGCATCAAACACTAACCCTACTGGTAAGAAATCATTGATTTTAATATTATTTAGAGCCTGAAAACCCTGATTTGCTACTGTTATATTATAAGTAAGAATATCTCCATAATTATATGGTCCAGGTGTCGCAACTTCTTTGATTAAGGCAACATCATAGATACATGGTTGAACATCAAGTACCATATCTGACTCAATACAGTCATTGTCTAGCAAAAGCTGAACATCTGCAATAAGATCAACTGCCATATCATTGTTAATAATCACGGTCTGGGTTGTATCTCCCGATAATGTATCAACTTCGATCAAGAAAGTCTGACCTAATATATCAAGCTGTATCGTGTCAACTCCTCCTAAGAAGTCATATGTATAAACAGCATTCGACCAATTGATATCAACTATAACTTCTCTCGTATGATTCGTTCCATCGAATAGACAATCACTAATACTCGCTATCTCGACATCTAGACTACAATCAGGAATAAATCCAGCATCTACAGTAGGGTTATATGTTCCATTAGGCAAGAAGTAAGGATCTGTGCGGCCTGTACCTGGATCTGCATCGTTATCGATGGTATCATCACCTCCAGTGTTAGTTGTTGTATATACAAACCCATTAGGCATTACAAATTCTAAGATATAGTTACCAGAAACTAGATTATCAAAAATATAGAATCCATTTGCATCTGTCATGGTAACTGCTATGTGGTTACCAGTTGTAGTATTACTCGCATTATATAGATAAACGACTACATTTGGAATTCCAGGTTCCATAAGATCTTGCAGTCCATTTTCATTGAGATCAAACCAGACTGTATCACCTATTGCAGTACCGGGAGCACATGCAACACCTGCTACAGTTACCTCTTTACTAGCACTACATCCATTAGCATCAGTATAAGATAAGTTATAAATTACTGTTCCATTTACAACTGGATCTAGAACAGGAAGTGCGGCCATTGGATCATCCAATCCTGTATCAGGCGTCCATAAGAAATTAGTTCCTTCAATTGGCCCTGGTAATGTAACAGATCTTCCTTCACATCCTGGAACTAAAGCTTCACTCATCGTTTCAGGAAATATTGTTACTTGCATCGTATCATATGTGAAACATGATCCAAAAGAAGACCTAATTGCGTAATCCCATACAATATCAGCTCCAGTTGTATTCTGAAATTGAAAATCAGTTTGGGTAGCAACTGTAGATGAAAGTGCCGCTAAATTAGAACCATCCACACTCAACCACTTGTAGTCAAATCCGGCAACTGGTTCAGGGCCTATTGGAATTATTTCATTCGAACATCCTGAGACTTCCATTACAAAGTCATTTTCTATTTCTACTTTTGCTTGGTTTGAAACATCTAATTCACAGGTACAAGTTGTTTTAGGATTTAGAACCGCAAGAGCATTACATATTCCCGTTGGAGGAATAGGCACAGAACCAACAATTAATGTCATGCCTCCAGCAGGAATCATAACCATTTCAATTGCATCTACTACTTTAGTATCGATAAGTGTATCCAATAATCCATTTGCGTCTACATCGTCCCAAAACTCAATAACCAAATCATTCCCTGTTTCTTGAGGAACGAGTCCATTATTCATTATTTTTATTTCGTATTCTAACGCTGCACTTGAAGGTGGCATAGAAACTAATGTCAGAGCTGTTGACACTATTGTTAAATCTGGTTTTTCAATATTTATATTTACGATGTCTTCTCCACTTAAAGCACTAATGCTACATACATCACCATTACAAGATGCATTTGTTGTACTAAATGTTTGAACAATCAATTCTGAGTTACCACATGACTGTCCCTCATCATTTGCCATGATGTCAAGTTGAAATTCAATGATATCACCATCTACTAATCCTGCAATTACAGGTAAAAATATACACTCTACCCCATTGTCATCAACTGAAACGGGCATTATTGCGGTAGCATTATTAACAGCTACATATGTCATATCAATATAAGATATTCCTAAAGGCAGTGAGATCTTTATTGAATCAGTAGCTGAAGTCATTACTCCCGGCTCTGCATTAATAGTCATTTCTATATCTACTGTTGCATTATCTCCATTACATGGATTTAGAGTAAGATCATTCAGTGCTAGATCAATATTATACTCTGGGATAACGTCTTTTATAAACATTCTAGGTCCTTGATTTTTCAAGGTAGGAAGAGCTTCCCCACAAAGATCAGCGGCCGCTGTTGTCAATCTAACTCTTGAACCTGATCTATAATCACAAGTGGTAACGGCATTCCATCTCACTAGTATAATATTTAAATTGTCTATAGAGCCAATAGAACCGATCAGACCCACTGAATCTAATGTAGGATTAAGAGATGTCACATCACTTTGCCAAGTATTATTATTAATATTTGTAGGATCCGTAACATGTGTCCATACTGTATCTCCAGGCATACTACTAGCTGAAGGTACCGGATAAGCAATTTCGAATGACATTGGAACATAATCTGCTCCAGTTGGCAATTTGAAATCAAAAATAATATCATTTACATTACCTAAAGCAGTACTTGAAAATCTATGTACAAAACAAATTGTATCACACAACTCATATTCCGTATCTCCAACAGGCTTTACAAGTTGACTAGTATATGAACTTTCTACAGATATAAAATCAATGGTTGTTGGATCACTGCATGTTGCTTCTTCAACGGTTTCTGGATATTCAACACAATCCCATCCCGCAGTAAAGCTCAGTCTCTGAGGATCACAATCCGTAACATTCACACAAACTTCAAATTCTCTTGAAGAGCCTTCGTCGGTTAGCCCTAATTGATATACACCAAAAGAACTTGGAGTGATCAATGTGTTGGCTCCACCTGTCACCTCTGTCACCGATGTAAGTATCATACCCCCAGTCAATGATTCAATATTCAACCAAGAGAAAGGTGCATCGATGTTACTTAAATTATTCAATTCGATTATAACACAACTTAACGGCTCAAACAGCTCAATTTCAGCTAATGGAGTAGAAGCTATGAGCGTAGGTCCTCCAGTGTAATTAAAGCTCTCGCATCTAAAATCTGTCTGCTCCGTATCTACACAAAAAACTTGATCATCTACATCCGTCAATAAGCTTGAGCAAGCTGAATAAGATGCTATTTCACTCATACAATTACCACGTATTCCAGGATAAAAATATATGTTATATCCCCCATCAGTTCCTTTATCAGAAATTTCAGGAAGAGCTAAAGACTCTAAATAATTTTTCACAAAAAAGCAAAGTGTATCTCCACTCTCAATGAAAAAAGAAGCCGGTATACCTCCATTTTGCATAGCCACAACCTCATTGTCAGGTCCCAATCTTTGGAAAACTCTAAACCCAAAATCATCCAAACTATATTCCATTTCTGGAGGCTTTACGAAGAAGTATTTTTCTGGTATTCCAGGACTCCGTATTTCATTACAAAACTCATCAAACCCAAGAGAACCATAATACAAATCATGCCTAACAACAAAAGGTGAGATATCACAACCTCCAAAATTATTTCCTGTAATATCTACTTGCTCGTATGTTCTTATCCCTATTTGGTTTAATGTTTCGACTAAGTAATTACATGCATATCTAGTTCCTGTATCATACGGATCATCACTTAAGTAAAAATCAGGCTGATAAATAATTGGTTCCGACTGTATATTATTAAGGGGTTCTTTAGGAGAATAATAAACGCATAGAAATAATGAATCCCCTGCCGCATATTCAAACCCTGTAAAATCGGTACACGCTAGCCCCGTCATAGTTGGTACGGATAAGTCTGTGACTAATAAATTACCCATTGGAAATTGACTCAGAGAATTACATGTTAAAGTTGTGCTTGCACTCATATCAAAAACTGAAAACTCAGCTCCTATGATATTAAAGTTAGACGTCTGAATATCTAATTCTAAAAAAGCATACTCCCACATTCTACCTGGTGTAACTCCATCATTTACAACACCCTTTATTGTCATTTTCAAGGAATCTCCTTGAACAAATCTTTTTCCTTTTGCTGTCGTTACATCAGCTAACGAACCATCATCGGCAATGAAATCATTATCTGCATCTAAGTAACAGAAATTCGTACGATTTATATCTAAGTCTACAGTGGTTATCCCATCACAAGGATTACATGGGCCACAACTAAACACTAACGGAATGCTAGTTACGCATGACACATTAGGTTCACATGATGCTGCACAAGAGGGGTCAGGAAAAAAGAAATTCTGCATCGAAAAATTAGCAGTTTGAGGACAACCAATTGGTTTCTCACTACAATCTACATCAAAACACATCTCAATTGATCCGGAAACACTTCTATCTATTCTAAGAATAACCTCATCATCTCCTCCAGCGCCGTTATCTGTATTTGTAATTACACTTAATCCTGTGTATGGCGCTCCCGCAGCATTTAAAAGGCCAGCTGATGTAAAGTCAATACCACAACCTATACTTATTCTAGTTTCGAAATAAGCATCTGGATAATTCGCTCCAAACCAAGTAGATCCACCACTAGTAATTTCATAAGATATACATCCAGAACCTGAAACATTAGATTCTCCCTCAAAAAAACCTAAAAGTCTTGCATCAAATTGCTGAAAATCTAATCTAGTATTGTTTGACAACTCAATATCACAAGGATCCGTCCATGACATTCCATCAATTCTTGACCAATAAATATTATCCACTTCACACCCTCTACAATCACATCCGTGCTCTAATTGGTAAGTAAAATAAAGTGTATCTCCTGGCACTAAATTAACATCTTCCAGAAGTGCATCAGCATATCTAAAAAGATCTGGACCTGCAGCGCATTGTCCATTTACTCCTGTTGCCCCTGAAGCCGCTGTTGTATTTATTGCTGATCCCGCCATAAATGGTCCTGCAGGATCCGTACTAAACATAAAAGAAGATCCAATTATAGAACCTGGGTTACCATATTGTCCAATATCTATCGTAATATCCTTCGCTATTGAATTTCCTTCATTAACTATAAATAAGGACAACGTTGTCGCTTCCTCAGACCAACAAGCTGGTCGATCAACCAAAGGTGTATATTCTCCATAAGTAAGATCGGCAATAGCGAATCCATAATCAATTCCAGTTGTTGACATATTACTTTGACTGCAAACAGCTATTCCTCCGCATCCATAATAAGCAGCTCTTCTAATAGGCTCCGGCGTACCGAATTCACATTCTGTACCTACCCATACTTCACAGATTACCAAAGATTCATTTTCATCTAAAGAACCATCAGCATTACCTGATCCACCACCAGAAGTATGATCTCTTATTATGTCCGCAGATGTAACTGTATAAAAAGTAGTGTCGCCATTCATCCCTGTTGAAGCCAATGGTACACCAGCAATCAAAACATCAACATTATCTACCGAACTAGGATTTATTACGTAATAAGTAAACTCATCTATAGATCCTGATCCTGCGTTTACCATAGGAACCTTGATGGTATCATTGACACCTATTATAGCATCAAATACATTAGTTGGTCTTAAATTTCCTGTAATTAATGGTGACAAAATACTTAGGTCCGCAGCAAGTACACTTATTTGTGTAGACGTTTGAGTTGCCATATTATTGACACCTTCACAAAGTTCATCATACTCAACATCTACTGTATAGTCGATAGCACTTAATGTACCACCACAAACTATAGATAGTTCTACAGAAAACGAAGAGGTTTCTCCATCTGCTAGATCTCCAATAACTAAACTGTCTGTTCCCGCGATCAATGATACTGCAGGTCCACTTTTAGTAATTAATGTTGAATAATCGATAATAACACCAGTTGGGAATGTCAAAGCAGCTTTGACATTTTGAGTTATAAAGTCATCACCATTGCTATTTTCTATTGTAATACAAATTACATCAGAAGGTCCACAAACAAATAACTCTGAAACATTTGTTGTCGTTATTGTGATTGGATCTGTTGGTGCGATTAAAGTCAAAACAGTAGAAGGAAACTCACTATCTGGATCCATCGTGCAATCAAGATCGCCTTCGCATCCAAAAGTAGCTTTTCTATAAAGATTTTGAATTGGTGTATTACAACTTGTAATTATCCAATTTTCTGTAACGATTACATCATTGCCCATCGCTAGCGCTCCTAGCTCAAAACAAGTGAACCCCGCAATACTAGAAGCCGAAGGACTTATCATAACTCCGCCCACCTCAATACTTATGAGATCTGCATTTGTATTATCTTCTACACAGTAAAATACATCATCAGCATTTGCTGTCCCATTATTTTCAACCGTATTCATAACATCGAATTCAAATCCTATAACTCCACTTACGCCAATAGGTGTAGAATTTGTAATATCAATATCTGGAGAGGCTACTGCAAAGCCTGTTAGATTTTCTGTTGTCGACCCAGCCACTCCCAAAATTGTAAAATCAAACATGAGAGATATATCTGTCGCCGCTCCAACAAGATCGCAATCTGTACCTATTTTAACTTGAAATGTAATTTCTTCTGTTGGTAATAAGCTCCCCGTATATGAAAAAGAAGCGATACCGGCAGCGATTTCAGATAATATTGGTCCACTTGATTGACCATTTAATGAGATATAACTCAATCCAGGAGTTGCAGACAGATCGAAAGTAAGCGTTCCATCTACCAGATCCGACAATGTATTGTTCAATACATTTACATCAAGAATAGTGGATCCATTACATACTTCAACACCATCTGGAAATGATAGTGTAATAGTCTGTGCCTTTGAAATTTCAGATATTCCAATAATCAGAATAAATAAAAATAATGACCTTAAAAGAATGCTATAAATTGTAGTTTTCATATCAAGCTATTTAGTTTTTGGTCTGGGGCCTATTAGCTAAACAGCCAATCACTAAACAGGAACATCCTATTTAGCCAGTGACCTTGATCTTAATTATTTCCTTTCACCTATAAAAGAAGCACTAATATATATATAAATTTATAATGTATAAGAAGCAACAGCCATATATATTTCTGTTTAAGACGAAAATCATGCCATTCGTGCCAAATTGCAGTGTATTTATTTAATATGTCAAATACTTTACCTTCTTAAACACAAAACCCCTTCACACAAATTAATGTAGAAGGGGTTTAAATTTCATATTTACACCTCGAAATTGAATTACGAATTAGCGGTGCCTGTATCTAAATATTCTCATTTATTTGATAGATATAAGAATATAGTATCTTATTATCTAACTACTATCATCTTCTTAGTAGCTGTAAACTCACCACTCTCAATCGTATAGTACAATACTCCTGTTACTCCAAGATCATCTGCATCTAATGGTAAGATGTTCATTCCTTTGATTCCTGCAGTATTTACAGTTTTCAATAGTTTACCTGTTACATCAGTTACAGTAAATGTTACTGCACCTGCCTCTGCCAATTCGAATTTGATCATCGTCTGATCTTTGAATGGGTTCGGTTCGTTCTGGTATAAGTTGTTTTCTGCACTTGCTGTGATATCACCTCTTGTACTGATTACTACTTCTCTGATTTCCATACCTGCATCGAGCGCAGTCGAAACGCTTGCATCGAGCGTAGTCGAGATGTATGCTTCAGCCGCCGTCACTTTTGATGTCACTTCTATCATCTCTGATAATTGTCCATCTTCAGTCGCTGTGAATACCATCGTGAATACTGACTCAT
>CALKXE010000277.1 GCA_938003955.1 uncultured Saprospiraceae bacterium
TTTTTATTTGAAGAAGACAGCTTTAGGGCATCCGTAACTAACGTGCAATATCGGATAGGTTACTGTATTTTGGTAAAAAAATGGGAAGTTTTATAAAGAATGGGTACGTTTATAACATAGTTCTCTTCCATTATGAAAACAATCTCAACCCTAGAAATTTTCTATCTTTGGAATAATATCATATCAGTAAAATATGGGAAAGAAAATTAAGGTTGAAAACAAGGAAATTGGTATTCAAATAATAAATGAATCCGAGTATATCAGTTTAACAGATATGGTAAGAGGAGATGAAGGATCAGATCATATCCGAAATTGGCTTAGGAATAGAAATACTGTTGAATTTATAGGACTTTGGGAGACTATTCATAATCCTGATTTTAAAGGTGTCGAATTCGACAGCTTTAGAAAAGAAGCAGGTTTAAATTCTTTCAATCTAACACCAAAAAAATGGGTCAAAGCTACGAACGCTATTGGTATATATTCGAAATCTGGAAGGTATGGCGGCACATATGCCCATAAGGATATTGCCTTTGAATTTGGATAAGTCCCATGTTCAAACTAATGCTTCTGAAAGAGTTTCAGCGACTTAAGGAGGAAGAATCTAACAGATACAACCTTGAATGGAACATTAAACGGTTATTGACCAAGACCAACTATTCTATACACACTGATGCAATTAAAGAACATATAATTCCAATATCGAACCGAAGCACAGGAAATCAGTGGCTTATCTATGCCGAAGAAGCGGATATATTAAACGTTGCATTATTTGGTTGTACGGCTAAAGAATGGCGAAGCTCGAATGAAAACCATAGTAAAAAAGGATTGAATCTCAGAGATTTTGCAAGTATCAATGAGTTAGTTGTTCTATCAAACATAGAAAACATTAATGCCTTGTTGATAGAGAAGACGATGTCAAAGGATGTGCGCTTTAAGGAATTAGAAAGAATCGCTAGCAAACAAATGAAGCTACTAAACGATGAAAACATGATAAAATCCATTAAAAAAGAAGACGACCAAACTTATATAAAAGCGAGTAAAAAAGAAAAGTAACGGAAGAGAACATGTGATATGAGATCAGACTTGCTATCGCTGCGTCCGCTCCATATCACAGATCCGTTCATATGCATTCCATGGCAGGCCTAAAATATGATAATTTTCGTTTAAGTAATATTGACTATGGACATATTATCGATGCCGCATATCGACTTGAAGAATCTGCTTCTGCTCGTGAAGCTGTTCTTCGTTTGGCTGCCTTCAATATTTATAGCCATAATAGAGATGATCATTCTAAAAACTTCTCATTCTTAATGAATGAATCTGGGAAATGGTCTTTATCTCCTGCATATGACTTAACATATTCATCAACTGGCATTGATGAACACATCACAAGAGTTGCGGGGGAAGGCGTAAATCCGGGCAGGGAAAATATTATCGAACTAGCAAATGAATTCAGTATCAATCAACCAAATGAAATAATAGATCAAGTGCTAGCGTCTTTAGGAAAATGGCCATCAATTGCCAAAGAATGTGGCGTAAGCGAAGCCTCGATTAATAGAATTCAGAGGAAGTTTCTGGAACTTAAAGATTAGATTAGACAAAAGAACAAACAAGGAGATCAATGATAGCAATCAAATTGAAAAAAGCATTTGACAAATACTACGAGGCTCCAATAGAAGTCTGGAAGCAATTTGCAGAATTGTGCGATGAAGTACACTTTGAAAAAAAGGAAGTCATCAAAGAGGCTAATAAACGAGAGAACTATGGATATTTTATATTGGAAGGAGCAGTAGGCCTATTTGTATGGAATGAAAACAATCAAATCTGTCTGGACTTATTAATAGAGAATAACTTCTTTGCGGATGAGTTGTCTCTCGCTTCTGGCAATCCTTCACCAATTGGAATTGTTGCTCTCGAAAAATCAACAGTACTTAGAATGACGAAGTCGAACATGGATAAACTAAGGCAAACTCCGATGGGTGCGCTACTGTTTTCTGTGGGAGACCAACAGGCACTCATTGAGAAACAAGAGAAGCAAATCGAACTGATGACTCAAACAGCTGAAAAACGGTATGCGCAACTGCTGCAAAATAAACCAGAACTGATTCAAAGGTTTAGCCAAAAGGATATTGCATCTTATTTGGGGGTCTCAGCCCAAAGCTTGAGTCGAATCAGACGACAGATCAAGTAGTCTTCTTAATTACCATATGGTAACTTTTTTATGATTATTGCCGCATACTTTTGTGTCATTAATAAATAAAAGAGCACATGAGATTTAAAACAATTGCCACTATTATCTGCACTATTTTACTGATGCAAACTGGCTATGCCCAAGAACAAACAGGATTCCAAAGAAAGGGGTTTGTGTTTGGATTATCGATAGGAGAGAGCACTTCTTCCCTAACGTTCCCCGATAAATCAGTTGATCAAACAAATTTGGGACTTGGTTTTAAGGTTGGATATATGCTAGATCCGAATTGGGCCATCCTGCTCACTTCCAATGTGTCCATCTATGATTATTCGGGATTTGGAAGAGATAGAAAAAGAGATTTTGGTGTGTTAGCACCTTCTGTACAATATTGGGTGAGCAATAAGTTATGGCTACTAGGTGGCTTTGGTATGGGGGGAGATAATCCGGTAATATGGGATATAAAAGATGTAGATAATGATCCACTGGAAACAAAATACTATGCTGGATTGGGACTTGTTGCTTCTGTAGGATATGAGATCTATCGCTCAAAAACGAATTTCACCGTCGATGTCAAACTAAGAACAATGTACAGGGAAGTAGAAATGCAAGAAGGGAATACAACAGGTTTTTCTTACGGAATATTGCTGGGGATTAACTTTTACTAAGGCTAAGAAAAGGATGCACAGTAGAGTAGAGCGTGATATGATTTATCATCAGCACGGCGGCTATACTCTTTTGTTGTTTTGATCTTAAGATTTAGGAATATTGGCCTTGATATGTGAAATCTGATTTTACCTGATCGTAGGTTTAATTATATTTATTGGATAATCTAATTACCACAAGCTTCAATTTCGACGAGTACCACTGCGCCCGGCGATATTTCAAATCCAGGATTTAACTCAATAGACTTTCCAGCTTTTATTGTCAAATTAGCACTGTTGGTAATTTGTGCATCACATTCCAACATGTTTTGAGCACTATAATGGCCATCGTCCAAGACGAAATTATCTACTTCCATATCATTGAATAGATTGTCGATTGCTGTAGCAACTTTATCCCAACCAACCATGCTTGATCTGATTGTAAATTGCTGTTCTATATGGAAGAATCGGCCTGCATTAAAATTAGCATAAGATAGGCATGGATCAGCAACGTTATTGGTATATCGGCCTTGTGTATTGGTTGTACCTTTTAACGGCAATGAGCTGTCCAAATGAGCAATGTCATAGGTCCAAGTCGGATCTACACTTACCAACTCAACGCCCAATTCACTTAGTTTGTCAACAGATGGAGAAATGGTCGTCGTATTACTCAAGATAAAGAGTGGAACAGAGGAGTCGTTCTTAAATCCATGCAGTTGGATAACATATGCATCAGGAATTATGTCATAGATTAATTCATGAGATGCTTGAAAAATGGAACTTGTCGTATGGGCCATGTCACTGCTTCTAAATTTCTGTCCTGAAGTTCCACATGCTCCTGTTGTCCCAGAACAAGTTGAAAATGCGGGACTGTTGCATCGATGTGTTCCCGCCAACATAAATATTGATGCTCCTACAGTCTCAAACACATGTATTCCTTCGTCTCCTGTATTAGAATCGCGCTTTGGGTGCGGAGCTTGGATGATTAAGTTGGTCTGACATGAATTTGGATTAAATACATAAGTACCCCAATAGTTACCATTGATCTCCATAGATTGTAAGACGTAATAGATCTCTCCATCATTATCTGCAAATTCTATGAGCTCATAGTTTAACAAACCGGCTTCTGTTGTTGCCGTAGGTATATCTCCTTGCCACAAGTCCTCTAGCATGGATTCCCAATCGGTAATCTCGGCAGCAGTAGGATCAATCAAATCATCATCTCCAGACCCTGGCATATTGTCTATGATGCCTTCTATCTTTGTGAATATTTCTCCGCTTTCAAACGATGACTGTCCAGACAGATTTATGATTGTTATAAATAGGGCTAGTAAAATTATAATGTGTTCTTTTATCATAATTATTTTGTGAATCGAGGGAATAGATAACTATTACTTCTATTGTAGCTTAGCCTCATAGTTTTAACAATCTGGCCTTTAAAACTATTTTTTTTCTGGCATTTGAGTCATTTGTGAAAGTAAGATTTTGTTTTTGCAAATCAGTGTATTGTTATTGTTTTAGAAAATTAATAAAGTCATGGTGCCATGGATTTTGGTTATCATTGCCATTGTACTTTAATGAAAGTCAAAAGAACACCAATAAACAACATGTACAAAAGCAAACACATATACATATTTACTTACGATAATACTGAGGATGAGCTTTGCAAACTCGAATCGAGATATCTTTTCGATCAAGAAGAAAAGAATCGTATGCTGTTTTCAGATGTAAAAGTAGAACCATCTACCAGTGCATTTATAAAGAGTAGGCTTGATGTTATTTCGAAATCTGAAGACTACTCGGCGTTAATTGATGAGATCAAAAAGGAAAATATCTCTAGTGAAGGTTTTAAAGTTGAATATCTAATTTTTGATGGAGATACAACAGGTTACAAATCGAGACTTGGTAAGTTAAGGGACATCGGCTATAGTATAGAAGGTAATCCTGACTATTACAATCCTATAACAACCTATGCGGTTTGTTGCTGTGAAGGTGTCTGGTATTTTGGCATATTGATTAAGAATAACTTCGATTGGCATAAACACAATAATAAGCCATGTTCATATAGCAATTCTATAGGTGTAAATACAGCTAAGTCGCTTGTCAATATTGCCGCTCAAGGGGACAAAGGGGCTAGCCTAATAGATGCATGTTGCGGTGTCGGTACCATAATGTTAGAAGCTTGCTTTGCAGGGTTTAGTATCGAGGGTTGTGAGATTAACTGGAAGATATGCAGAAATGCACGAGAGAACCTTGCTCATTTTGACTACAGTACAGAAGTGTTTCGGTCAGATATAAAAGACATTAGCAAAAGGTATGATGCTGCGATCATTGATCTTCCTTATAACTTGGTAAGTGTAGCAACCGAAAGTGAAGTGTTTCATATTATTGAATCCACAGCAGAAATCACGGATCGAATGGTTATTGTATCTACCTCAGATATAACTGATTTTATTAGCAAAGTAGGTTTTAGTATTTCAGATCATTGCAGTGTTAGCAAAAGAGGGAAGAGAAAGTTTGCCAGGAGGATATGGGTTTGTGAAAAAAAGATAAAATAACCCCTTCTTCCGTCTGTAGGCTAGGAGCTTCGGCATTTGATGAAATTTGCTGAGCGATTATGACAAATTAATTCTGTACTTAATAACCGTAATTATTAGTCCTGCCGTATTGGCTATGCCTTCCAGGTCAAGCAACTACTTTAGTGTTAAGCTAATTTAATTTATCTATAAATAAACCCCGTGCCTGAGCCACGAGCCGTCACCTTTCCCTCCCCGAGGGAAAGGCCGGGATAGGGTTTGCCCGAGCCAATAACAGAATATTCTATACAATTTTGTAACTTGCTCTTCACATGATAAAATTTATACTTAACAATAAGATCATCAAAACATCCATTAATTCGGGTGTTACATTACTCGACTTTATTCGAGAACACAAGCAATTGAAAGGCACCAAAATAGGTTGTCGAGAAGGAGATTGTGGTGCATGTAGTGTATTGGTCGGAACTCAGAATGGCGATGATGTTACTTACCAGAGTTTCACATCATGTATATCTCCTTTGGGGAATGCAGATGGGAAACATATAGTCACAATAGAAGGCATTAATTTGCCTGCCGAACTGAATACGGTGCAGAAAGCAATGACGGATAATTATGCAACACAGTGTGGGTTTTGTACTCCGGGATTTGTGATGTCCATGACCGGTTTTGCTTTGGCCTCTAATGGTACTAACAACGGAACTGGCCAAGCTTGCAACGATGCAATCAGTGGGAATATCTGCAGATGCACGGGCTATAAGTCTATTGAGAAAGCCGGTATAGAAATAGAAAATAAGCTCCAGCAAAGAGAAGGTGACAGCAAAATATCTTGGTTAATAAAGGAAGGATTTATTCCAAACTACTTTGAAACCATTCCTGCAAGGCTAAAGACTTTACTGGAAGAAGAAACTAGTGCTTCTGTTGAGGTAAATAACGGTAATGCAGGAGGTCAATCCAATATTGTGAAAGTCGCTAATGGAACGGATCTATATGTTCGCCATGCAGATCGAATGGCTGGAGAAGATGTGCATTTGTTGGTCAATGAATCAGCCTTGCATGGCATTTCGTTTTCGGAGGGAATATGCACGCTCGGAGCCAACACAACCGTTACTGAATTATTAGAAAATAGAAAACTGCAAACTTTGTTTCCCAGACTAAAGCAGTTTCTGAAACTGGTTTCTTCTGAGCCGATTAGGAACATGGGGACGATAGGAGGGAATTTTGTAAACGCATCTCCGATTGGAGATATGACGATCTTCTTTCTAGCGTTGAATGCAAAGTTGACGATTCAAAATGAAGATGGAAGCGAACGACAAATTCCGTTTCAATCCTTTCATCAAAACTATAAAGTCTACGACCTAGGAGAGGATGAAATATTAAAGAATATCTACTTTGATGTTCCTAAAAAGAACGACTTCTTCAATTTTGAAAAAGTAAGTAAACGAACTCATTTAGATATTGCAAGTGTGAATACGGCGGGTAAAGTATCGATAGATAACGATACGATTACGCAAGCGCATTTCTCAGTAGGAGGCGTAGCTGCAATTCCGAAGTACTTATTCAATACGAATGAATACCTAGTCGGAAAAACAATAGATTCAAAAACGGTAGCAGCGGCGGTAGAAATAATGCAGTCCGAAATTTCGCCTATAAGCGATGTAAGAGGGACCTCGGAGTATAAACGTCTGCTTGCAAAACAGTTGTTCATTGCGCACTTCATTGAATTATTTCCAAATCACGTTGAACTAGAAAAGTTGATTTCATGCTGAAGACAATGAAAAATATAGATAGCTATACGCATGTAAGAGGGGAGTCGTTGTTTGTGGATGATATCATCTTACGACAAGATGCGTTATTCGGATTGTGCTTTGATTCGCCATGTGCGCATGGAAAGATAAAATCGGTAGATTACTCCAAAGCGGAGGCACTGGATGGGGTAGAGAAGATATTTACTTACAAGGATGTCTTGGGAGAAAATCAAATTGGCGGTATCATACCAGATGAACCACTGTGGGCGGAGGACGAAGTGCATTTTTGGGGACAGCCCATAGCATTTATCGTTGCTGAGTCGGAAGCTATTGCAAAAAAAGCACGAGCTCTGATTACGATAGACATCGAAGAATTGCCGGTAATTACAACAGCCAAAGAAGCCAAAGAAAAAGAGAGTTTTATAAATGCACCTAGATCATTTAAGCTGGGAGATGCGGCGAGTGTATTCTCAGATTGTGACTATGTATATGAAGGGGAGACATTCTCCAATGGGCAAGAGCATCTGTATCTAGAAACACAAGGTTGTTATGCGATACCACAAGAAAATGGAACGATCAAGATAATCTCATCTACCCAAGGACCGACGCAGGTGCAGAAGACAGCAGCCAAGGTCTTAGGTATTCCAATGCATAAGATAGAAGTAGATGTCATTCGACTCGGTGGTGGGTTTGGTGGTAAAGAAGATCAAGCAACACCATGGGCAGTAATGGCCGCTGTTGCAGTGCAATCTCTTAATCGTCCAGTGAAATATATACTGAATCGGCATGATGATTTACGGATGACAGGGAAGCGACATCCCTATTCTTCTTTTTATAAAATCGGATTGACAAAAGATCTCAAGATCAAGGCATTTGAAGTAGAGTTCCTACAAAACTCTGGTGCAGCTGCAGATTTATCTCCAGCGATTGCCGAACGAACATTGTTTCATGCGACCAACAGTTATTTTATTCCTAATGTGAGTTCGACTGTCTTTAGTTGCAAGACGAATCTTCCGCCCAACACTGCTTTTCGTGGTTTTGGTGGACCGCAAGGGATGTTTGTCATAGAAAGTGCTATTGCTGATGCTGCGGATCAAATCGGAGTGAATAGAAGACATATCCAGGAAGCAAACTTATTGGCAGAGAATGATGAATTTTCATATGGTCAGATTGCGACTCAAGTAGAAGCGAGAAACTCATGGTTTACAGCAAAGGAGAAGTTTGATTTTGATCAGATGGAAGAAGAAGTCATTGCTTTTAATAAAGCGAATAAGCGGTTCAAAAAAGGAGTTTCATTGATGCCAATTGCATTCGGAATTTCATTTACAAATACGCAAATGAATCATGCGCGAGCGCTCATACATATCTATCAAGATGGAAGTGTAGGTGTATCTACAGGCGCGGTAGAAATGGGCCAAAGTGTAAACACAAAAATGCTCCAAGTAGCGGAATCTGTTTTAGGGATTTCTGCATCAAAAATAAAACTGGAAACGACGAATACGACTCGTGTGGCAAACACATCTCCTTCCGCTGCTAGTTCCACTGCAGACCTGAATGGAAAAGCGGTAGAAATGGCTTGCAATGCGCTTATTGATAGATTAACCAAGCTAGCATCAAAAACGCTTTCGTGCGAAGAGAATACGATTGCCATTCATGATGACTTTGTTTTTGTTGATGGTAAAAAATCTTCACTTTCTTGGGAGGATCTAATCATCCAAGCGATGGCACATCGAGTTGCGTTGTCTGAAAATGCACATTACGCAACACCCAAAATTCACTTTGATAAAACGAAGGAGAGAGGACATCCATTCGCCTATCATGTATATGGAACGGCCATCACAACCGTGACTGTAGATTGCTTGCGAGGAAGGTATGAAATTGATGCAGTGAAGATCGTTCACGATTTTGGTAAGTCAATGAATATAGGTATCGACTTAGGGCAGGTAGAAGGCGCACTAGCTCAAGGAATCGGATGGATGACGATGGAAGAAATTGCTTACGGAGCCGATGGACGATTGTTGTCAAATGCACTGTCTACTTATAAGGTGCCGGATGTTTTTTCTGGGCCAAAAACTATAGAGACTATTCCTTTAGAAACAGAAGGGCATGAACTAGCGATTAAAAAATCGAAAGCTGTTGGTGAGCCTCCGTTAATGTATGGAATTGGTGTTTATTTTGCAATCCAACAGGCCGTAAAAGAATTCAATCCGAATTATAAATTGGAATTCCACTCTCCATTTACACCAGAGAAAGTATTGATGGGGTTGTACCAGAAAGAGGGATAAGGAATCAATATTGACAGGATAGAACAAGTCTTAAATTATAAATCAATTAAACTGAAGTACACCAAGCAAAATATTATCAGAGGAGCCGTCATTTATAGTGTCGGAGATACAATCGCTGCGCTATTATTAAACGAGTTCTCTCTAAACAGATTACTCGGAATGGTCCTGATTGGAGCGATCATTTATAGTTTTGAAATCCCTAATTACTTTTCATGGATAGATAAAATAACGAAGTCGTACAGTGGGGCTAAGAAAACGCTAGCCAAAACGGGGTTAGCCATCGCGTATTTTAATCCACTATGGATCTTCAGACATCTCGCTTTTATCAAATTGTTCTCTGGTAATTATGAGCAAATAAATAGCAATCTATTGCTTATCGCGTGTTGGTCATTTTTAGCTAATATTCCAATTTCACTGATTGCAAATTATTTGATTCAGAATAAAATACGATTGGATTGGAGATTTATAGCGAGTGCTCTATTTTCTGCATTAATGGCTATATATTACGCACTAAGTGAAACGATTTTTCAATGATGTATTGGCAACATATATTAGATAGAATTCAAAACAGCCAAAAGGTTTATGTCTTAACGGTTATTGAAAACTCAGGAAGTTCTCCTGGTAGAAAGGGCTTTAAAATGCTAGTGGGGCAAGATGGATTTATCTTCGGCTCTGTTGGCGGAGGCATCATGGAATTTGCTTTGGTGGAAGAAGCTCAGCAGTTATTATTAACAGAGAATCCACCCATATTTATTAAAAAACAAATCCATAGAGGACATATAACCGATGGCTCTGGAATGATTTGCTCTGGAGAACAAACAGTCGCCTTTCATTGCTTAAGTTACAATCATATAGCTACAGTTCAGAGTATCTTGGATTGTTTAGATAGTGGGATGAATGGAACCTTAAGTTTGCTGCCGTCCTCTTTTGGGTTTTCAGATAAACGCTTGGTTAATCAATTTGAATATCAGATTAATTCAACTGAAGATTGGGTTTTTGAAGAGCAAATTGGATATAGAGACACACTGTACATTGTTGGTGGAGGCCATGTTGGTGTTGCTGTTTCTGAGTTGTTTGTAAAGCTTGGATTCCATGTTGTCGTATTTGACAACAGAGAGAAGTTAAATACTTTGGAGAACAACAGTTTTGCCCATCAAAAAATCATTGTTGATTATAATAACATACAGGATTATATACAAGAAGGGAGCCATAGCTACGTAGCGATCATGACCAATAAATATACCGATGATACATTAGTTGTCCGTAAATTAATCAAGAATAGTTTTAAGTTTGTAGGCGTTTTGGGAAGTAAGGCAAAGCTTAAAACCATGTGGAAGGATTTACTTAAAGATGGCTTCACCAAAGAGGAGTTGGATGCCATATACGCTCCGATAGGATTGTCTATAAAAAGTGAGACTCCCGAAGAGATAGCGGTAAGTATTGCTGCGCAGATTATACAAGTTAAAAACGGAAGTAGAAATTAAATAAAATAAAACCTGTTGGGTTTAAATATCTAGAAGGTGATAAAATAATAGAGATGACAGAAAGAGATGAGTATTTTATGAAGCGTGCTATTGCAATGGCAGAGAAAGGAGTTGATTCAAATGCAGGAGGTCCATTCGGCTGTGTGATTGTGAAGGATGATGAGATAGTTGCAGAAGGGCATAATAAAGTAACTTCTACGAATGATCCTACAGCGCATGCTGAGGTAGTTGCAATTAGAGAAGCCTGTCGTAAGTTGAATTCTTTTCAATTGGAAGACTGTATAATTTATACTTCTTGCGAACCATGTCCAATGTGCTTTGGAGCGATCTATTGGGCGAGACCCAAGATGGTTTACTATGCATGTACGAAAAAGGATGCCGCCAAAATTGACTTTGATGATCAATTCATATATGATGAATTAGAAAAGAAAATGGAAGACAGAGATATTCAATTTGTAAGATTATTGAGAAAAGATGCACTCCCTGTTTTTGAGAAATGGGCTGAGAAAATGGATAAAACAGAGTATTAGTATTATTTGAATTGAGGTGGAAGTCCGATCCCTACAGGATCGCTAATTATAATGCAGATAATTATCTAATGTAGTCTGACTGCTCTATAGTCAATGTATAATATAGTCGTTCCATTCGAAAGGATATACAACCAAAGGGCTTCAGCGAAGTCCAACTATGTTAGATAAAGCAGATATGATCCAAAGCGACTTCAGAGAAGTCGGACATTCATTTCGTGTTATCTCAAACATTCATTTTAGAAATCGCATGAATAGCTTCTGCTTTGTGGAAGTCCGATCCCTGCAGGATCGTTAATAAATAATGTATATAATTATCTAACGTAGTCTGACTACTCTGTAGTCAGTGTATAACATAGGCTTTCCATTTGAAAGGGTATACAATGAAAGGACTTCAGAGAAGTCCAACTATGTTAGAAAAATGAGACATAATTCATAGCGACTTCAGAGAAGTCGGACATTCAACTTACCTCAAATACAGGGTCGTTAAAAGATAATTTAGATAATTATCTAACGCAGTATGACCACTCTGTAGTCAATGTATAATATAGTCGCTCCCTTTTTGAGAGGATATACAACCAAAGGACTTCAGCGAAGTCCAACTATGTTAGAAAAAGCAGATATAGGTCACAGCGACTTCATAGAAGTCGGACAGTCAACTCGTCGTCTCTCTAACATACTCCTCTCTTTTTATACGATACCAATTACATGATTTTTCTTCACCTGGAAAAGGTTCTGCCTTGAAGTGCTTCAAGCCGATCTTTTGGAGGATATGACAAGACGCTCCATTTTCGGGATATGC